>JAUVIB010000155.1 GCA_030592985.1 Calditrichaceae bacterium
AACCCCCTGTTTTGGCGTTTCTTTATCGAATGTAGCGATAAGCATTCTTCCCGGGCTCTTTCTATTAATATACTCTTTTGCTTTCAGTACAACCGGCCCGGAAATTTCAAAAGGCGCTGCATACAGAATGGAATTAATATCCGGCTCAGAGCCATCCAATGTGTAATAGATTTTTGATTCAGAAAAATTACCTGTCAATTTTACTATTTTTTTATCTATAAATACATTTCTTTTATCAACACCTTTTATACCCGAAACAAAAAATGTCGAACCAATTTGCTCAAGCCGCAAATACTGTTTGCTTAGACGCTTTGAAAAATCGTCAAAATCCTTTAGTTCCTTATTCGTCCATACTACTTCGGCTAAAGCGCACATCCGCGGTAAGGTCATATATTCCACATCTTCCGGTGTATAAATATACTCTGTCCATACGTTTCCTTGTGCCCCAAGGATATATTTTGCTTGCTCATCATTTAATTCATCGGGAATCGGTTCGTAATTATAAACCATTTCCGTTGTTATAAATCCTCCGATGGCCAAAGGTTCTACATCGGGATCATTCTGATAATCATTAAAATAACAGTAATCCGAAGGCGTCATTACTACTTCATGATTCTGCCTGGCCGCGGCAATTCCACCCTTAATTCCCCGCCAGGACATAACCGCCGCATTGGGAGCCAATCCGCCTTCAAGAATCTCATCCCAACCGATCATATGGCGACCGTTAGAATTTAGAAATTTTTCTATACGCGTGATAAAATAGCTTTGCAGTTCATGCTCATCTTCCAGACTTTCATCCTTAATACGTTTCTGACATTTCGAGCACTTTTCCCAGCGATCCTTTGGCGCCTCATCACCGCCAATATGAATAACCTTAGATGGAAACAATTCCATGACTTCCGTCAGCACATCCTCCAGAAAGGCAAAAACGCTATCATTACCGGCACAATAAATATCCTTTGATATTCCCCAGGTGGTACGCACATGAAAGGGTCCACCGGTGCAGGAAAGTTCGGGATAAGCGGTTAATGCGGCAACGGAATGACCGGGCATCTCAATTTCCGGAACAACCGTAATATAACGGTCAGCCGCATACTTTACAATTTCCCTCACTTCATCCTGTGTATAAAACCCGCCATAGCGTTTACCGTCATATTTATCAGATTTATTCGCATGTCCTACAAGGGTGGAATCCCGATAAGCGCCAATACTGGTCAATTTCGGATATTTTTTAATCTCAATACGCCATCCCTGATCCTCCGTAAGATGCCAGTGAAAAATATTTAATTTATGCATGGCGAGATAATCTATATATTTCTTTATAAACTCAACCGGAAACATGTGCCTGCAAACATCAAGATGCATTCCACGCCATTTAAAGCGTGGTTTGTCTTTAATGTATGCGCCCGCAACAACCCACTCTTTAATCGTTGTCTCTTCCTTTGCATAAATCTGTACTGGTAAAAGTTGAAACAGGGATTGAACAGCCCAGAATAATCCGGTTTCATCTTCTGCACGCAATTTAATCAGATCATTATGCACGATTAATTCATATCCCTCTTTCCCCAACTTCGGATCCGCTCCTTTTTTGGTCAAAATAATTACTTTGGCGCCATCCGGAGCATCTTCCTTAACAGACAGCCGAACACCGCTAACGATATTGAACTGGTCACTAAAATAATCAGCAATATTTTTAATCTCAGGGCTGTTTTTATCAACAACAATAACTGTATTGCCGTCTATTACAAATTTTCCTGTTTCTTTTTTCATCTCAAGAGGTCTGGGGATGATAGAAAAAACAGATTTTTCTTTGGTCTTACAACCACTTATTACAAAAATACCTCCGAGTAATAGCGTTAATAAAAGATTTTTCATGGTTTACCTTTCTTTCTTCAAATTAAATGCTAAGAAATTAAAATTTGGTATTTATAGTTTTTTCTTATTACGATATATCACTGATTAACTTTGATTTTAAAAAGTCGTATTTCATTAGAATTATTAGGACGAGACACCTCTGCATACACCCAAATTTGGCCATCCACCCATAACCATTGTGAATATCGAAAGGTGTAAAAATCGCCGGGCGTTGTACTTATTGCGATAGGTGACTCTTTCGTTAGGTCAATAATATGATGTAAATCAAAAGTAAATCCCAAACCAATACCGATATTGTAAACAGGGTCATACCATTGTGTGCTGGAACCCTCATAAACAAACAGGTATCCGATTCCCAGAGGTAATACCGATGATGGTCTGATAAAAAAATTATGCCATGAATCAAGGTCCATGACCGGTTGATTAACATCACCCACCGGCTGCCATATCTCTCCATCTTCACTTAGAAAATGGAAAATACGTTCATTCCGCCGTATATAACCGGTTACGTAACAATGGTATTTTCCGTGTGCATAAATAATTACCGGATCTTTATATTCTTTTACCGATACATCCCGTGGATACTGTTTCTGCGGACGTTTGATAACCACTTTTGATGTAGAATAGTCGAGGTCTTTCAAATCGCTCACATCATCAAATTTTAAGATAGACCACGGCCCATCCTGCCATGGACCACAAAAATAAAATTTAAATTTCTTAGTATTAGGATCAATTAATAGAGACGGACGTTCAAAACCGGGAATGGGAACTTCTTCTCTTTTGATACTCTTATATTTCTCAAAATGAATGCCATCATCGCTCTTCAAAATACGTACTTCGTAACCACGAAACCCGCGCGTTCCATCTGCGGTTCTCATGCGGCAAGCTAACCAAAAAATGCCGTGTTCATCACGCACAACAGACGGAGCGCCAGCCCACCAATCGTGTTCATTCTTTTCCGGTTCAAGAATAACTTCATATTTTTCAAAATTTTGAGCGATTTGTTTTAAAGAAGGAGCAATTTGAGGCTGCGGTCCGTCCCAATTATTATTTTGGGAATATAACTGGAGAAAAAAGATAAAGATGATAGAAACAACCTGCGTTAATCGGCTATTCGGCATAGTATTTTCCTCTTAAATTAAAATGCAATCGTTTGTTTAACGTAGTTACAGTTTACAAAAAATTCAAAGGCTATGTCAAGAATATTTTTCTTTGCAATAAGGGAAATTGGTTGATAAAAATAATTGACCTATTTGAGGTAGGATGTGAAATTCTTTCCGGCTAATTCAAAGTGCAATTTCGAGTGTTAACGAAAAATCATGATTCTAAAGGATAAATTGTTTTAGCTTTAAGTATTAACGAATTAAGGCCTGCATAGGAGCATTATTGCTAAAAATTATCTTGTTTTTAATCTTTTTCAGTCTGGGCATATTTAGCATAATTTCCGTGGTTTCTTTACCTTGCAACTCCAGAAAAATTGGCGACTTATCGTCAACGAGAGAATTACTGATTAAGATATCTTTACAATTTTCCAATGTCATCAAAGGTCTCGTAAGTGTTTCACCTGTTATACGCATAATATCATGCAAAACCGCATTTTCAAGATAATGTCCGCTAAAGGCAGAGTAGTTTAATTGTTGGGCAACATTATTTGGAATTTGAATTGTAATATTATCAACATGCAAACCCTTCACATGTGCTAAAGTAACATAAGAAGGTTTTCTAATATACAAGGTATCCCTAATTGACGATGTATATCGCTTGCCACCGATTCGTTTCTTCCTGATTTTAAAGTCACGGGCGCCGTTAACACGAAATATAATATTGGACAGGGTTAAGTTTTCGATTAAGCTAACCGGCATTCCTTGTATAAGAATACCCATATCACTGGATATTTGGATATTGGAAAAAATAATATCCCTGACCTTACCAATAGGTGAATCATCTCTTCTCTTCTCAATATCAATAAACAAAGGACTGTCTTTTTCTGCCGATTTGGTATGCAGATCGGTATCGGTTGTTTCAATAGATATATTGGTAGCCGTCAGACGTTCAACTGTAGCGCCATCCTTAATAAAAATACCTATTCCGATTCCCGAATTCCGGATAGCACAATTACTAATATGAATATCGCGAAAATCGCCAAAAGATTCGGTACCAATTTTAATAGCGGTTGAAACAGTTTCTAATATACAATTATTAATAACAATATTCTCGCAAGATTTCCGGTCGGTACTCTTCATAACAATACAGTCGTCACCCGCAATAATACGGCAATTGGAAATCATTACATCTTTACAGGAGACGGGAACAATGCCATCCGTATTCGTTCGGTAAAAATTATTCTTAATCGTAACAGCATCTATCCTTACACCTTCACATTGATTTAAATGAATCGTCCATGCACTACTGTATTTTATGGTAATATCTCTAAGTAGAATATCTTTGCAATTTTCAAATTTCATTATACCGACTCTAAACGATGGCCATGGTTCTTCCACACCGCTCCGCCTGCGTAAATCAGGCTTCCCACTCCCGTGTATTGTGCCTGGCCCGATAATGGAAAAATGTTTGGCCTCCTGTGCATAAAACAGAAACTTTTTCTCATCATTTCTCCAAAGTGCAGAGTCCGGACTCTCCCACAAAATGGCGCCAGTATCCAGATATATCTGAACATTACTCTTTAATTCGATGACATTGCCGATTAAATAGTTTCCCGAAGGGAAATAGACCGTTCCACCGCCACCTGAAGTACAAATATTTATTGCTTTTTGAATCGCAGAATCATCATAGTTTTTCTTATCTCCTGTGGCTCCAAAATCTTTCACATTATAACTCGTTGCAAAAACCTGCAACACGGCGATAAAAACGACAGAAAATGTTTTCCAGAGATTCATAATTTACCCTATTAATTCATCATTTTTAATTAATATATATTGAAATATATTGATATTATTAATTCTATGCAAATAATGCAATTGTTTAGCTGCAAATATTCATTATTGCTTTATTGTTTTAGTGATTAAAAAAGTATATATTCTTACTAAATTAGTTAATTTGACAATAAATTAGGATATCTGTTCAATTTATCAGCTACCAGGGATAACTCATCCATGACAGAAAATAGGAAAAAAATATTTAACCTTATATTTGATCCTTTCGGGATACTTTCTTTAAAGCAATCTCTTTACTATGGGATAGCAATAATCTTTATCTCAGGACTTCTTAATTCAATATCAAATACACACTTTGACGGAATACTTGATATTCATACGGGAAAACCGGCGCCGCTGCTTATTTTCATTTTGGAAGGTTTTATAAATTTAATTGTTGTTTCGGTTGTTTTTTTCACTTTAATTAAAATAAGCTTAACTACTCATGTGAGCTTTTTTGAGATATTCAGTCAGCAGTCTTTTGCACGCTGGCCATTTATACTCATAAGTTTTTTATCACTTAGTCAATTTTATCAGGATATAATCAGGTTGATCTACCAAAAATATATCGAACTTGATAAAAGTGTAATTATATCCTCTAATGATTTCAACCTCTTTCTCATAATATTATTGATAATGATGATTATCAGTATCTGGTCTTTAATATTAATGTACAATTCTTTCCGGAGAGCTTGCGATAAGGGAGGCATTAAAGTCATTTTACTATTTATTACCGGAATTATCATTTCAGAAATACTATCAAAATTTATATTTTTAATACTTTATGATTTTAATTAAATGGTATTATGTCTAATTTCATTATTAATACGTTTTATTTGTGTTTATTGTTTAGTTTTCTATTCTCGGCAACTCTGCAAAGTAAAAATACTATCATCTTCCTTACATCTGACATACCAGGAATTGAGCAGAATATAGATGCTCACAGCCCTTTCGACGAAATTACTTTAAAATTACTACATAGAGAATATAATTTTAGTGCTTTAAAATATCTTTATACAAACTCTCTTCCTAAATTTATTGATGAAAAATATTCAAAATATGACGATGTTTATACGTTAATTCATGGTTATGTTGACAGCTGTTTATTGCTGATTACCATGAAATATGCCCCTGAACCACATGCTTTTAAAGTTTGCTGTATTCAGGAAATTAAACTTCAACGAAGTTCATCCGATGAAAACTTAATAAAGACGATTGACAGCCTGATCGTTCAGATGCGCTATGACATTTGTTATGATTCCCCTTACATACTGAAAAAAAGCTATGAAGAATTTTTTAAAAGTCGGTTTACCTTTATTGAATGGATTTATTACAACTGGAATATGAAGACTGAAAATTATGCTGTTGTAAAACAATTTTTGACAAAAAAAATTGATGCCGGGCCAAAAAATGGATATCCCTATCTTGCAATGGGAAAATTATACATACATTTATATAATATATGGCAAAAAAAATCACGGGTTTACCGGGAAAAATTCGGAAATGGTCATGCATTGATAAAAGCCAGTAAAATGTTAAAAAAAGCCCGCCTTTTTGAAGACAGTAAAAATGAAGCACAAAAACTTCTGAATGATATTAATGACAAAATCCGACCACCAAGATATATAATTTATGATTGAATTGACTTAAAAAGTTTTAATTAAATTGACAAGAAATAATGGTTAAAACTAACTGAAACGAATAATCTATTATTGAAATGATTGTGGAATACAATTAAATTAACGAATACAAAAATTGAAATTGAAAGGCATCTCCATCAAAATTCTATCCGTACAAACAAAAAATGAACTGAATAACTTTATCAAATTCCCCTATTCATTACACAAAGACTTAGAAAACTGGATTCCTCCTCTCATAGCGGAGCAGAAAACTGTCTTTAATCCGATAAAAAACAGTATGTTGAAGCATTGTGATTATCAGTTTTTTTTGTTGTATGATTATAATAATATCATCGGACGTATTGCTGTTTATATTGATAAGGCAGCCAACGAATGGCAAAAGGAAAAAATCGGCAGTTTCGGTCATTATGAGTGTATTAAAGATGATAAAGCTTCCGCTCTCCTCTTACAGACAGCGGAATCCTGGCTGAGAGAGAGAGGCATGGTCTCAATGCGCGGCCCGTGGAATTTTGTCTCTCAAGATATGGGTTTAATTGTTGAAGGATTTGATTTACCTCCGGTAATTATGTCATCCTATAATCCACCTTATTATAACGATCACATGAAAACATACGGATTGATGAAAGCAAAAGACCTACTTGTCTATAATACCGATACATCTAAGGGATACACTATACCCGAACGTTTTATAAACTTTACGGATAAAATCGCCACTCGCTATAATATAAATATCCGACCTATTAATATGAAAAATCTGATAACCGATGCTCGCATTATTGTCCACCTGACCAACGAATCATTGAAAAATAACTGGGGTTATTATCCCATTCCCGATTCTGAAGCGGAAAAGATTGCCACTGAC
>JAUVIB010000422.1 GCA_030592985.1 Calditrichaceae bacterium
ATCCTACACTATTTCACTACACGACTCACTTCCTATCTAGTGAGAAAGTTCAATTTTTTTAGTAAAACAAGATACTCCCGGAGATCCTGGTATACTTGGAGTTTTAATGTATTTTATTTCTCTGTGAGCCCTGTGAACACAGTGAGAAAGTTTTTTTTTAAAATAAAACAAGATACTTTCGGAGAATACAAAATCTTTAAAAGTGTTTATTCTCTGTGATCTTAGTATCCACAGTTAGATAATTAAAGAATAGGTTTGGTAGTAAAATGATTGAAGTGGCGAAACAAGCAGCTTTGGCTGCAGGGAATATTTTACTGGAGAATTTTCGTAAAGTCACCAAAAATGAAATACGCAAAAAAGCCAGAAATGATTTTTTAAGTTATGTAGACGAGCGTGCTGAGGAAAAAATAATCTCCATAATTAGCAATACCTATCCGGGGCACTCTTTTCTTGCCGAAGAGACCGGGAAATCCACAAAAGAGAGCGACTATCAATGGATTATCGATCCTTTGGATGGTACAACGAATTATCTTGCCGGAATACCGATTTTTGCCGTCTCCATTGGTTTGCAGTATAAAAATGAACTAATCCTTGGTGTAATCAATGATCCTGTACATAATGAACTTTTTTGGGCTGAAAAAGGCAAGGGAGCTTTTATTAATGAGCAGAAAATAGAGATAAGTAGTGCAAAAATACTTTCTGATAGTTTTATTGCAACCGGATTCCCTTTTAAGGCTAAACAATTACTTCCCGAATATCTTCAGGCATGGAAGAACATATTTCTTCCTTCCATCGGAATGAGAAGAATGGGGGCAGCAGCTATCGATCTCGCTTATGTGGCAGCGGGTCGATTTGACGGGTTTTGGGAAATAGGATTAAGTCCATGGGATATGGCAGCCGGGGCTTTGATTGTCAGAGAGGCGGGTGGTATTGTGAGTGATTTTTGGAATAATGATTATTTTCTAAACACAGGATATATAATTGCTGATAACGGACGAATACATGATGAATTAATTAATGTTATTCAGGAAGCATTTCCATTTTATAAATCAACTAAAGAATAAGGGGTAAAAAAGTGACGCCGGGAACAATAGGTAAAAAAAAGGGGGAGCGTGGAGCCTTAAGTATTATGGCTTGTGACTCCGGGCGCGAACTTGCGCAAAGAATTATTAATGGGTTTAACTTGTACACACAATCACGGGAAGGTGCCGGATCACCTTTACGCTTGACGGAATCGGAAGAGATTAAATTCGCCAATAGTGAAATAAAAACCGTGTATAACGAGAATATAAGGGGCGATGATCATTATATTGTTCAGTGTATTGATGATCCATTATCTGAAAATTCAATTAATGATAATCTTATGGCTATGTTAACAGCTGTAAATGCAGCCTTTCAGTCCGACGCTGATTCTATTACTTTAATTGTGCCTCAGTATCCGTATTCCCGCCAGGAAAGGAAGAAAACGCGGGAGGGAATTACGGCTAAACAGATTGCCCGTTTTATGGAAGTATCGGGAGCAAATAGAGTTCTTACACTGGATATTCATGCAGACGCCATCATGGGTTTCTTTGGCGATGCAAAATTGGAAGATCTGCATGCTTCAAGGACAATCATAAACCACCTTTGTGACCATTATAACACCTCGAATCTCATTATTACCGCTCCTGATGTGGGCGGGGCAGAAAAAGCACGCTTCTTTTCAAAAGCTTTACAAACAGATTTTGCCATCGTTGATAAAGCGAGAGATTACAGTAAGACCAGTGTTGTGGAAAGTATGCGGCTTGTTGGCGATGTTGCGGGAAAAAATGTGCTCATTCCGGATGATATGATCAGTACCGGTGGAACAATCGTTAATGCGGCCAAACTATTAAAAGAAAAAGGCGCCGAAAAGATTTATATAACCTGTAGTCTTCCATTTCTCAATGACCCGGCAAAAGAGCGCATACAAGCTGCTTATGAGGATGGGATAATAACAAAGGTCATAGGAACCGATGCTGTTTTCCACGGAGAAGAATTTGTAAAAAAAACACCTTGGTATGATGAGGTATCCATCGCGTCTTTATTTGCAAGAGTTATCTATCATATTAATACAAAACGTTCCGTTTCCGAACTGTTGCGTTAGAATACTGTATTATAATGATATTGAACATTTTCTATGGTGGAAATATGAATAAGTTTTATGATAAAAAAAATAGTTTTATTATTATTGCTGTTGTATTCTTAACCGTTTTGTTACCTGTAAAAACGATTTCAAGAGATATGAAAAAACTAACCAGTACGTCATATATGTTTTCACTACCTCAGGGAATTACGATAAACGGGAATTCTGGATATGGATATAATCTAACAACTCAAGCAACTCTGACCAATGTCAATCAAACTAATCCTGCAAATATTTATGATTTTAAAAACTTTAATATTGGGATATCTTATCAATTTCGCAGTGATATTGATGAGGCATATGTTTTAGATTTCGGATATAAATATGAAATGTCTCCTTTGCCACAATCTGCTACTTTTACTTATTCTTTATCTGATTTAGTTATTGGAATTGGAATGAATCAAAGCTACAATAGCATTCTTGATTATGGTGAAATAAGGCCAACCTATATTGATACTACATCTCCAACCGGATATAGAGAAGGCGAAACGATTAATCCTTATAGAAAAACAATGTCATATCAATATTCAACTTCTTTTTCTTATGGATTTAATTCTATTTTACTAAGCGAGGATAATTTTATACTGGCAGCGCGTATCAACTATAACTATGTATCAGTGACTAATGTTTATGGTTTAGATATTATAGATGACATACAAAATAATGCATCACAATTTAACGGTTCTTTCGGGATGCGCTATTCAGTGCTATTTGCAAATAATAGCAGTATTCGTATAGGGACTTATTATGATATGCCTATTGAATATGACAAGATAGTAGATGATATACACTTTATAGGGTATATTCCGGGAATTGTACATGCGGGGATTCAATTCAGAAGTCAGTGTGGTATAAGTTTAAATGGCGATTTATCAAATTGGTTTTATGAAGATAGTGAAAACCGATTTTACCCCGGTTATAAAAATCAATTAGAGTTTGGTGGGAGTTTTGGCTACGAAATGAAAAACAACTTATCATTATCCCTGGGATTCTTCAGCACGGATAGAAAGCTTTTAGAAGAGAATTCTTATTTTGATTTTAATTATTCTGCTATGTACCTGATCGCCGGAATGGTTTGGAATCTAAAACCGGTTACGATAGATTTCTCAATTGCCGACAGTCATTGGTTATCTGACGATTGGAGGAAACAAACCATAATTCGCGGAGGCATTGGGTATAAACTGGATTGATTACTGAGGTTGAATAGGCGGAATGATGTCATATGCATAAAAGATTAATTTTAATTCAAATTTGTACAATTTATCCATATGAGATAAACAAATGGATGATAAGGAAAAAAATACAATACTATCATTGGAGTTTTTTAAGAAAGGATATGCCC
>JAUVIB010000395.1 GCA_030592985.1 Calditrichaceae bacterium
ATAGGCAGGCGCAGCACGGCGCCACTCTTTTAGGCGGGGTTCTTTTGTATCAAGACCGCGTCTGAGCCGGGCAGGCCACACCATGCGACGGGTAAACAAAAAGAATGTTGTAAATTTTGATAATTCCATAAACTGTTAATCAAATCTGTATCAACTTGATTAAAGGAGTAATTCGAAAGCAGTTTCGATAGTAAAGCAAATCTATATTTGATGTTTTAACTTTTGAATTTTGGGAGTATCTTTGTATCTTCCCCTTAAAAATAATACATTTTTAGTAGTCGATAATTTTAGTTTTTATATATTTTACACACTGTCATTCCAGCATGTTAGCTGCTTAAAACGTACAGGTACAAGCTTTAGTTGGAATGACAACTGTGGCTGCTTTTTGGATACCTTTAGCTTTTTATCAAATTGTTGTCTTTAATAAAACTCGGTTTCTTGGTCTCAATACAGGAGTGAATCATGTCAAAAATAAATTATCAATTTCTAAAACAGATTAGTTTATTTCTTTTATTCTTGGCCCTGTTTGGTTGTGCAAAGTCAGATATCACCCAAAAGCTTAATATTATCTTTATAATGATCGATGATTTGGGTTATGGAGATTTGGGATGTTATGGAAGCAAGATAAATAATACACCTAATATTGATGCCCTTTCCTCACAGGGTATCCTGTTCACGGATTACCACTCAAATGGTCCGATGTGTACACCGACACGTGCCTCCCTAATGACCGGCATGTATCAATATCGATTTGGAAAAAAGTTTGAAGCTGCTATAGATGGTAAAAAAGATTATGACACTGGAATGCCTTCAGAAGCGTTAACCATTGCTGAGGTGTTAAAAAAAGCAGGATATGCAACCGGTATGTACGGCAAATGGCACCTGGGATATCATCCCCCTTATTTACCATCAAACCAGGGTTTTGACGAATTTATCGGATTGGGTTCCGGTGATGGCGACCATCACACCCATATTGACCGTTCCGGCCGAAAAGACTGGTGGTACAATAATGAACTCAAAATGGAAATCGGATACAGCACGGATTTGATTACGGATCACAGTATTAATTTTATTAAGACACATAAAAGTGAACCGTTTTTCCTTTATGTTTCCCATCTTTCCATCCACTTTCCCTGGCAGGGACCGGACGACCCGCCTCATAGAATGGAAGGGAATGATTATGCAAACGACAAATGGGGTATTATACATGACAAAAGCAATGTCAGCCCACATGTCAAAGCTATGGTGGAATCCATTGACAAGGGGGTTGGCAAGATTATCAATACTCTCAGTGACTTAGACTTGGTGGAAAATACACTTGTTATATTTACATCCGATAATGGCGGCTACACTCATTATGCTAATTCTTTTTTCAATATTTCAAGCAACGGTGCGCTTCGGGGTCAAAAAACAGAAATATGGGAAGGTGGACACCGGGTTCCTTTTATTGCCTGCTGGCCCGGTAAAATTCAGCCAGGTTCAATATCAAATGAGGTCGTTTTAAGCATGGATATGTTTCCAACATTTACAGAATTAGCAAAAGCGGAAATTCCCAAAAACCATCATTTGGACGGAATAAGCATCCTTTCCCTTCTTTTAAATAAAAATGTCCTGCCAAAACGATCCGTATGCTGGAAAACAGGCGATGAACGAGCTATTCGAAAAGGTAAATGGAAACTATGTATGATAGGAGAAAGTGAACCGCAGCTTTTCGATTTATCCAATGATATAGGCGAGAAGATCAATCTTGCAAAAGTTAATGGCGATTTGGTAAATCAGTTAACAGCAGAGTATTTTGAATGGGAGAAGGATGTAACAGCGAATTATAAATAAAATGGGATATATTTTTTGTTTATAATTAATTTAATGATGTTCTTAAATAAATGTAAAATAATAATAATTCAATACGCTTGTATTTAATATCAACTCTTTTTAAATTACAATTAATATAAGAACTATTGATAATAATATTCGTTTAATGTAATGGGTCAGTAGATTGGGGCTGCTTGTCATCGCGGGTGTATTTTTCGAAGCGATCCATCTGTTCAGGATTGCCACGTCCCGATATAAAACATCGGAACTCGCAATAACAGTTTGGTTTTCCCAATTCACTTACCGATTATTCATTTAATCAAAAAAAATTTTGCTTTTAAATTTATAAATATTTAATATATTGCCGTATTTAAAATGTCCAAATAAAAAAAATATCTTTCTTACAGTATATAACTGAACTTGTCTTAAGCTATAAAAAAATTATACCGGAGCATAAAGAAACCAAATATCCATTATTTATAAATAAGAACAACTTAGATCAATTTTTCATAGAGAAATAGAGTAATAAATAAAGCACCATATTGAAATTCATTAAAAACTTATTTAACTGAAAGAGTAGTTTTATTTTGCGCTATAGAATAAGTTCACGGATAAGAAATTTCCTTTATTTACAAATACTATTTTTCACAACTTTTATTGTTGTCCTTTCATCTATTGCCAACAATAATACTTCTTCCTTAATACTTCCCGGATTAAGCAGCGCTAACCCTAAATTTTCTTTTGACATAAATTATTATTGTGGCTCCCAAGGTTACACACAATTAGAAGCCTACTATTCTATTCCTTCCAAAGAGTTAAAATTTATTGATAACTCAGGAAATTTTTTGGCTACTATTAAATTTAAGGTAAAAGTTACAGATGGAAATAAAAATGTCCTTATAAATAAATCCGTAAGAAAAAGTATACAAGTAAATTCTCCCGCTGATATGATGTCAGAAAGCCAGGGAATAGTTGATCTAATTCTATTCGACTTAAAAGCGGGTGACTATTTAATTGAGGCTGATCTTTATGATGAAAATGCCGATAAAAAAAGCGCTATTTCAGGGATAATATCGATTCCGGGATTTGATACATCACTTTCCATCAGTAGTTTGCAATTTGCCGCATTAATTTCAGCGGACAAAGCCAAGAATACTTTTACTAAGGGCAATAAAAGCATTATCCCCAATCCACCCCGTAAATATAAATATCAGCAATCTCTCTTATACACCTATTTTGAGATATACAATTTAAAAACCCGGGCGGAAGATAAAAAAGCAAGGCTTCAGACCGATCTCCTCATTACCAATGATTTTGGTGATTCATTATTATCTTTGCCCGTGCAATCGATTGTTTTATCAGGAACATCCTGCATGCTGACAAAATCTCTTGATATTCGCTCCCTTTCTCCCGGTAAATATACACTGATTGTTTCCGCAAAAGATATGATCTCAAAGGAAACAGCCGTTCAAAAAAATTCTTTTTTGGTTTATTCACCCGGAGCCATAGAAAGTCAGCTTCCTATGGCCAAAGAAGATATAAAAAGATATCGAGACCAGATTAAATATCTTGCGACTGTAAAAGAGCTAAAAGTTTATGACCTTCTCGATAATAAAGGTAAAGAAACTTTTCTTATAGATTTTTGGCGCTCAAGAGACGAAACACCGGAAACAGCGGAAAATGAATTTATGCTTGATTGCTTTAGTCGGATTGATTATACTAATAAAAACTTCACAGGTAACGGCAGCGGATTGAATAGTGATATGGGACGTGTTTTTGTAATTTACGGGCAGCCGGACGAAATTACTGACCATAGCTTAGATATTGGAACAAAACCCTATGTAATCTGGGAATATTATACCACCGGTAAAGGGAGCCACACATTTTCATTTGTAGATAGAAGCG
>JAUVIB010000399.1 GCA_030592985.1 Calditrichaceae bacterium
GACTGTAAAAATCGTCTTGTGTCAGATTGATTATTAATGAATCTTCAAGGGATAGAGCATAAAGTGCATTTTTCGATGTGACAATAAAATTCTTTAAAAACTCATCATACTGACTATTTATTGCATCTGTAATATTCTTTGCTTTGTTGATATCATTCTCTCTATTCGCTGTTTTCATCTCTCCAAAAGAGTCATCAATTTTTCCTCTAAAATTTTTGACGCGATCCGCTACACTCGTATTTTCTTTAATGACAGTTCTGTTAACTCTTTTGCTAAAGTCGGTTAAACGTTCTGAAATAGGTTGCCATACGTTATAGACGTCTTCCATATTGACAGAGGTTAATAATTGATTAATAGTATCTGTCAATGCCAAAGAGTTGGCTGCGTTAGTTTGAAGTGAATAATCAGAAAAATCTTGGCGTAATTGAGAAAGACTGTCAATCATCGTGAGAGTAGTTTGCAACTCGGCGAATCCTGTACTGTAGGCGCTATTCATATCAAGAATAAACTGTTTGGATTCTTCAAATATTTGCGGTTCTACTTTAAAATAGATGCTGTTTGCGTCTAAGTCATCTATGATATTGGCAAAATTCTGGTTAATTTCAGATAAGGTTTTAATCAGAGTTATCTTAAAATAGCTTTCAACATGATTTACTAATGTTCTTGTATAGTTTACTACCTGCTGGCGGATAAGAAGCGTGGAATCTCCATGAACCAGAGTCATTAATTGTCCCGGATCTGTTGTATATTCATCTGTTACAAGATGATAATAGCGCTCCGCTTCGTAAATACTGCTCATATTATTTTGGGCTTTTAATATATCCTTTTTCCTCTGTTCCCAAATTTTCCCCGGTATTAAAATAACTGTGATTAAACCGGCAATTAATAATATAATTAACAGTCTAAGGATTACAGTCAATATTGAACCGTTCTTTGACATTATTCCTCCCGTTTTGATCGGATAACTCAATTTTGATTATATTTATGAAAAAACAAAAACCAAGTTAAAGAAATTTAAATTTAATGTCAATCTTTTTTTCTTTTGTAAATATTGGCTAACATAAATAATTATAAATACTTCGATATTAATATTTAGCAATTATTGAAAATTATATACTACAAATAATTACCTTCATTAGTATAGAAATTTCAATGTGTTATACAAAAAAATATTACTAATTATACGCTAGTTCTTAAAAGTTCCCCGTATGCAAATTATTATTTATTACCATGAGTAGAAGGCATGATATCGGTTATCATAACATAAAACAATATTAACATCAGTGCAAAATTGTCGTTGGCATCATCCCTCAAGATATTTTAATAATGAGTTAATCTAATGTTCCTCACGAAAAAGAGAAAATGATTTCCGGCAAAATAAATATGGCTAAAAGAAAGATATACAAAAACTGCAGATTTTACCGATTTGTCATCGACTCTTTTGTCCCTACATCCGGAATTCCCGGCACTTTAAACCACCACTGAAAAAAGTTTTTAATTGATTTGGCATACTTATTATATTTCACATTCATCCACGTGAGTTGGTCGCCGACACCATAAAATAAAAGTGTTTTGCCCTGCCATTCAATAATATCAGGATCCGAAGCGTTAATTCCTTCATCAAGTCCCAGTGGTCTAAGCACGGGATTCGCAGAGCTCCGTTCCCATGTTTTCAGGTTTTTGGATCGGGCAATAAAAGTTTCAAAATAGTGCCGCGGTTTTCGGTGTTCCAGATATAGAAGATAATAAAATCCTTCAACAAATCGAATAGTGGGACAAGCCGTATAACGATTTATTCCAAACACCGCGTCGGGAAGTTTTGTCCATTTTTCAAGATTATCCGAGCGGGCAAATTTAATAGTAAAAGCAGGGTATTCCCGGTCGTTCGATTCATAGGCCAATATAAAGCCATCGGGTGTTGAGCAAACGGAGCTGTTAAATAAATGCTCATTGGCGTCCTGTTTAATAACAATTTTATGAGACCACTTAACGAGATCATCAGATTGAAATAATGTTACATCGTTCCAGTTGGAATTCTCGTAACGGGAAGCAAAAATGTATAACCGTTCATTGTGTACAAATGCTGAAGCCAAACTGTATCCCTGTGCAAAACGCGCCAGTTCCTTATCGGTCTTAAAGTCTTTCAACGTGATGTAATATTCTTCTAAGCTGCCGCCGCTCGCAGGTCGGTTGCATTCCAGCAAACAGAGTCTGCCTTTCCATTCTATGGGAGTTACCTCAGCCATGTCACGGCGAAATAGGCGTTTTTCTTCAACAGGAAGTGTATGTCTGATCGGTGCGGGAGGAACGATGGATTGAAAAACATCTACCGGCCAGTGTGGCAATTGATGAAATCCGGGAGGGACGGATTGTTGAAATTGAACATAAGCCTTTACATCCCCTTTCGTTGTATAGCTGATATCTTTAACGGTTTCCTTGTCAACAAGTACACCAAAAACTTTATAGCCCATAAGGGTACAATCTTCCAGATCAACGTGCAACAGCTTTCCCGCCTGCACACTTTGGATGATACCGTTTGAAGGTGTTCCATGGGGCTGTGAAAAATTGAGTACTACCAGACGGCAACGCTTTAGTGCCACATGTGAAAAAGTGTGAAAGCCATAATTACTACTCTTTAAGGCACATTGCGGACTTACTATCGTACAGTCCTCAAACAAGATGTCTGGCAATGACGGCATTTTCTTATTCTCTACCCGGACGTAGGCGCCGGCTGTATCACCCCATTCGTCGAGAGCCCAAAGGTAACAGTTGCGGAAGGTAATCGGTTCGTCATGACGTGACAAACAACTGGCCACACCTGCTCCGAAAGCACGACCAATACTAACGCAGTTTTCTACCAGAACGGAAAATGGTTTAACCTGATCGGTCAAATCAAAAAAAATGCCTGCATCTCCACCTGTTACATAGAGATCTTTTAAGTGCCAACGATCCCAGCCAATGGCTGAAAAGGTGGAATCCTTGTGTTCGGGCGACCATCCTTTTAAAGTGGAACGTATGGGCCCCCACCAATCATAGCTCTTAAATCCTTTTTGTTTAGGATCACCTGAATCAATAATGACTCTGCCTGTTGTGCCGCTGCCGAAACAACCATCAACATCACCGACAAGTTGATTGTAAAATCCTTTGGCACCGCTATGCTTTGGATAGAGCATGGCTTCAAAATAGGTATCCGGGCGGATAATGATTTTATATCCTCCCTGATTATCAGGAATGATATTTAAGGCAGCCTGGATGGTATTAAAGGCTTTTGCCCATGATGAACCGTCCGAGTTGTCACCCAATTTGGATACATAAAATACCGGACTGTTTGCTATGGAGTCCTCAGATCTAACCAAAGAGGAAAAGATATAAACTGCGAGCAGAATATAAAATAGTCGAAAATGAAAATATCTTCTTTTCATTCAATTGTCCTTTCAGAAATTCAGGTAGTATCTAAAGTTCAACATTTGATTGCTTGGATTTGCCCTATTACCAAGGTATTTGATACCAGCTAAAACTAATAATGGGTAAAAAGAATATATGGAATTTTAAATACCAAACACATGATTTTTCTCCCATATTAAAAAACAATATTCTGCGTCTTAGAATATATTATTGTCATAAACTATTTTGCCGGTAGCCTCAAAATTAAAAACCTCTAAAAAACCAGGTTTCCCCGGC
>JAUVIB010000355.1 GCA_030592985.1 Calditrichaceae bacterium
ATACCCGGATTAGATAGCTCACCCCTAAAAATGCTTCTTTTAAGAGAGATAATCTCCGTTTGCATCTCTCTGTATCGTATAGCTCTTTCAACAGTGCTAATTATACTATCTTCATCAACAGGTTTTAATAAATAGTCAAAAGCGCTCGATCGCATGCATTTCACCGCAATTTCAATTTCTCTTACTCCGGTTATTATAATGATGGGGATTTCAGGATATTCTTCGGAGATTTTAGTCAACAATTCTTCACCCGAAATATTGGGCATAATCAAATCCAATAATATCAGTTCAATCTTATTACTTTCAATAATATCCATTACTTTTCTGCTATCTTCACACACTATTATATTATTAATTCCCGAGTAATTTAAGACACGTTTGAAGCTATTAAGCATTATTTTCTCGTCATCAACAATCAAGACAGATAAATCCGGATATAATATATTTTCCATTCTTATAATTCCTTTTTATTTCTTAACAGGGAAACTAACGATGGCCGTAGTTCCCTTATTCTCAACCGATAAAAATTTCAAATTCCCATTATATTTTTGTACAAGATTATTAGAGACAGAAAGCCCCAACCCTGTTCCGCCTTTATCCCGTTTTGTAGTATAAAAAGGATCAAAAATACGATGTAGGTTATCCTTCGTAATACCAATTCCATTATCTATAATATGAAGTTCAACAATATCATTATTATGTATTGATTTAATGACAACCGCCTTATCCTTATCGGCGAGCGATTGGCAGGCATTTTGGATCAGATTTATTAATATTTGTTCAAAATGGCGAAAATTTCCAACAATTAAGGGCAACTCATGAGATAGTTCTAATTTAAGATGATTGGTATAATTTTTTATATTATTGCCTAATAAATTAATACAGGATAAAACAACCTTATTTAGGTCTATTTCTTCGGTTATATTTTCCACTTCCTTTCCAGAATACTCCTTAAGATCTTTAACAATTACTTTAATCCTGCCAGCGCCATCAAGTATATTTGAACAAATATCAAAATATTCTTCTCTCATTTGTTTATATGGAAGACGAGCAACTTGAAAATCACCATTGTTATCATAATATTCATCTAAAATTGGCAACACACTTACCCATATTTTCCTGAGAATGGGGATATTTAACATAATAAAATTATTCGGATTATTAATTTCATGAGCAACACCTGAAACCAAGGTACCTAAAGCTGCCATCTTATCTGCCTGAATGAGTTGTTCCTGTTTAATTTGGGCTTCTTTTTCAGCTTTTATTCTTTTTGTAATATCGGAAATGATGGAAATAAAACCGGACACATTTCCTTGGGCATTACGCTTATATGCCCAATCGAGCTGTACAAACAACGATGCCCCCTCTTTTGTGTAGTATTTACCAATATATTGAGATGAGCTAACTCTTTCTTTAAGTAGATTATTCAAAGTTATCCGCAAAATATCTCGTTGTTCTAAAGGTATAAAATCGTATAGAGAATTTCCCAGCAGTTCAAAATCAGAATAGTGAAAATTTTTCCTTAAAACAGTATTAACGAATGTGATTTTTGCATTTTTATCGATTTCTAAAATACCATGGGGAATTGTCTCCACCAATGTTCTATATTGTTTTTCTTTTTCAATTAAAGTTTGTTGCGCTTTTTTACGCATAATAATATTAATCGAAAGTACTAACACAAAGCCGATTAGCACTAGGATAATTAGGATTCCACTCCAAACTACATTTTTATATTTTTCATAAAAAGTAAAGGATCTGTTAATAATTATCGTTTCAGGAGGCAGCATTGATTCATTAATGCCATATCGTTTCATCATTCGGTAATCAAAAATAGGTCTGGTAGGACTATTCCTGACAATTGGGATTAAATTAACATTTACTCCATTTAAAATTTTAAAACACATTTCCGCAACAAGTTTTCCATGTACCTGCCCAATATTTAACAATCCTCCAATAACACCCGAATGTACCAAATAACCCAATGATGTGTATGTAGGTGCCGAACAATAGGCATCCCAAATTTCTTTAATTCTTTTTTCACTAAGAAAAACGCCATCACGTGTATGCCAAACAGCAAATCTCATGACTAAAGTATTTTCGGGAAGATTTTTTAACGCTGAAATAAGTTCACTTTCTGTCCAATAGACCAACTCAATGATTTTGTAATCTGATGAATAATCAGGTTCTATTTTTTTGAATTCCAAGTAATTTGACGTACCAGTGCTTGATGAATCACACACAACGGCTATTGTTTTTGTATTGGGATGAAGGGACAAAGCCAAATCAAGTGTTTTTTTAATATCATAGTCTTCTGCCAAGCCGGTTATATTCTGCATACCGGCTATCAGACTGTCACTAAACTGGTTTATTCCGCAAAAGACTATGGGGACTTCGGGAATTAATTCATCCCGATACTTCTTTGTAAATTCCAGGGCAATATTAGCATTAATTATTACCACATCAAATTTTATATTTTTATATTTATATTTTAATAATTGCTTTTGTAAAGCGATATATTCGGGAAAATCGAAATTCTTTAAGTCCATATATTCTACCCGAATATCAATAAATGGGTCGTTTGGGGTAAAAGATGAAAGAAAGCCCTCGGTCACATCATCGGTCCATCGATAACCGAGATGATACGAATTTATGAGTAAAATAGTTTTTTTTTCTAATTCAACAGCAGGACATATTTTTAAAAGCAGAATTAAAACAATTATTATTGATATAATATTAATGCCCAGGCTGTTGATTAATTGATTTTTTTTGATATTGTAAAGAATTTTCATTTATTCATTCATTAGTACATAGTGAAACTTTAAAAAATACTGCAAAAATCATACCTAAATGTATTATTAAACAAATAATCAATCATTTAACCTCAAATTGGGTTTAATATCATTTTACATTTATTTTTCAATGAGATAATTTCCATCTTTATAATCATCCGTTGTGATTATTAATTTATTCTCATCATCGATAAAATGCCAATTATTGATATCAATATTTTTATCATCCAGGATAATGTTTTTAGGTTTTTCAGATAGATAAATTCTCAAAATGTGCGCTTTATGAAGTCCGCTAATTATGATATTAATTTTTTGACCATCATCTTTCACGGTGATATCAGTTTTCCCGCTTTTATCAGGATAATGTAAAGTAAAACGACTCTCTTTTTTACCGGGATAGATTAAATAAGTAATATATCCGGCGCTGGAATCACTACCGAAACCGTTATAGCTGCGGCTGATATTCATGGGAATAATCGCCCCTTCTTTTACAAAAACGGGAAATTCATCTAAGGGGAAATTTAATAACAGTTTCTGTCTTCCATCCACCACTTGTTTATCATGAAACAGATAACGCCATTTCCCTTTTGGCAGAATTACCTCTCTCTTAAAAGAATCCTCAAAAATGGGCGCTATCAGCAGATAATCTCCGAACATATAGTGATACTTTCCCTCTATGGGACGTTGCAATCTGGTTCCGCCGTTGTGCGCGCTGACCACATAGCTATACATATAGGGTACCAGTTCCGTATGCAGCCACGCGTATTTCCTTATAATCTCCAATTCTTCTTTGCTTCGTTCCCATAAAGAGCGATTTCCATGTCCACCGTTCATAAACAGGCCGCAAAAAGCGGAAAATTGTGCCCAACGGATATAGAGCCTTTTGGGAATAGTTTTACCGCTAAAACCCGCCACATCCGATCCGATCACACTATAACCCATTTCAGCGCTTTTTAAAATATCACGCATAGCTTCTTCAATACCCTCAGTGCCATCCAGGGCCAAATCACGGTTATCACGATCGTTTAAATCCAAACTTGCACCTGAAGATTTCCATGTATGCTTTTGATCCCCTACCCAATTAACGGGAGAAGCATCAATAGGAGAAAATCCCTCCGGATGAAATCCCCTGTCCATTGACCTTGATAAAGTAATAAATTCAGGATTTTTTGTAAGCCCAAATTGATATTCATCACGATAATAATGATCCATATATTCCCGTATGGTCATTAAGCCGCCATACGAACTAATATAGGGTACAGGAATCCCCAGGAACTCTCCGAAAAACAGGGTCGCTGAACCATCAAGTTTCCAACCGTCTATTCCGAGCTGAAAAACCCGCTTCTGTAAACCGTGCCACCATTTCATGGCATCCGGATTGCTATAATCAATATAGCCGCCATCCCCTTTCCACCAATCAATTAGACGGCCGTTATCGGCA
>JAUVIB010000164.1 GCA_030592985.1 Calditrichaceae bacterium
TTCAAGTAGACAAAGATGGCTTTCTCGGTCAGGTTTTATTGTGGAAACCATTTTCGGATGATGCTATCCCGCCAAAATGGATTAAGGCCGGGAAAGAGCCGGAATTAGAAAAAAACAAAGTAACAGTAACGGGCTTTATTAATGGCTGGTGTCCTGCTTACAATTTGGTATTTGAAAGGGCGAAGCGTGCTTCTAATGAACTTGGAGACCAGGTTGTTTTTCGTGAGATAAATACCTTTAATAAGGAAGTGCTTGACGAATGGGGCATTTCTGATTCTTTATCCATTAATAGGAAAAAAGTTAATACTGGCCCGCCTCCGTCCTTTAATAAAATAAAAAAGAAAATAGCTAAGAAGTTGAAAAATATATAATTATGTGTTCAACACTGACTCAAAACGAGTTCGCTGATTTATGAATTTTTACTAATCCGAGAGGTATTGTATTAGTTTGTTATAATGTTGTTACCGCGTCATTTAGAGGAAAAGGCTATAAATAGAAACCATTTAACGATAACAAAATGATAGGAGATATCATGATGGGTATTGGTCTATTAGAACTTTCAATAATGATGTTTTTGCCAGTTCTTACAATTGGCATAGTTGTTTATTTTATCAGATTACTTACACGTCTTGTGCATGCTGTCGAAAAAATCGCTGAAAATTCTGAAAAATAATAACTGCTCCGTTTTGGATTCTTTAAAAAAATATTTAATAATTCGATAATTAATTGCTTCTTTCCATATTGGAAAAAAGTGCAGTGCTTGCGTTGCTATGAATTTGAAGCCAAAATCCAACCACACTGACAAAACCTATTGCCCCCAAAAATACTGGGGAAACAAAGATATCTATGACGAAAAGATGCATTAAAAGAACTATTATTGAGATCCACAGAAAATAGTATTTTTTTTACCTTTATAAACTTGCATTAATAATCACTTGATTTAGATTTTTGTTTTTCTAAAAAAATTTACAAGCTGATTATTATTTTGTAGATTTCCACGAAACAATTTTACTTTATGTACAGATTAAAGTTGCCTGACCCACACCTTAACAAAACGACAGGAGTTAGTGATGGCCAAATATTTACTTTCTTTGACAGGAGTTACTTTATTGTTATTATTCGCATGTTCTACCAACCAGACAAAAAATCCGCCTGTTGCGGAAAAAATCCCAACAGAATTAAAAAAACACGGTCAAACACGAATTGATAATTATTTCTGGCTAAATGATAGAGAAAATCCAAAAGTAATCGAATATCTAAAAGCAGAAAATGAATATACTAATGCTATGATAACCGATACGGAGGAGCTTCAGGAAAGAGTTTTTACTGAAATCGTCGGGAGAATCAGCAAAAACGATGAATCTGTTCCCTACAAGAAAAACGGTTATTACTATTATCACCGGTATGAAAAAGACAAAGAATATCCGATCTATTGCCGAAAGAACGGATCACTCGAAAAAAAAGAAGAGATTTTACTGGATGTAAATAAAATGGCTGAGGGAAATAACTACTTTCATGTAAGAAGTCTGCATGTCAGTACTAATAACCAACTTCTTGCTTTCGGAGTAGATAAAGTTGGTCGACGCCAATATGATATATTGGTTATGGACCTTATTAGTGGAAAAATTATTGACCAAGCCATAAAGAATACAACGGGAAGCGCCGTTTGGGCTAATGATAACAAAACACTTTTTTATACGGTTAAGGATAAATCTTTACGCCCTTATAAAATATTCAAGCATAAATTGAGCAATTCCCTGGAAAATGACCAAAATATTTATACAGAAAACGACAGCACCTTCGACACCTCTATTTATAAATCAAAATCGGATAAGTTCTTAATGATTTCCTGCGATCAGACGCTTTCAACGGAATATCGTTATCTTGATGCTGACAACCCGGACGGCCAATTCAAAATAATTCAACTTAGAGGAAAAGACATAGAGTATCATGTTGAACATTTTAATAATCAATTTTTTATCCTCACAAACTACCGGGCAAAAAATTTCAGGGTGATGAAAACTCCCTTAAATAAAACACAAATACAGTTCTGGCAGGAAGTGATCCCACATCGTGATGATGTTTTCCTGGAAAATTTTGAAATATTTAAAAACTATTTTGTTCTGCAGGAACGAAAAAACGGCCTCCATCATTTGAATATATATAATTGGAAAAATATGTCCAATTATTACCTTAATTTCGGCGAACCGGCTTACAGCGCCTATATATCAACAAATCCCGAACTCGATACAAAAATATTAAGATACGGCTATACCTCTTTAACCACTCCAAAATCCACCTATGACTTTAATATGCAAACAAAAGCGAAAACTTTGATGAAGCAGCAAAAGGTTGAGGGAGATTTCAAGCGGAAGAACTATCAAACAGAGCGGCTATGGGCCATTGCGAGAGATGGTGTAAAAGTACCAATTTCTTTCGTTTATCGAAAAGATTTAAAGAAAGAGAAAATGCCCTTATTACTTTACGGATACGGGTCCTATGGAGCCAGCATGAGTCCTTATTTTAATTCTGCCCGTTTAAGTCTTCTTGATCGCGGTTTTATCTTTGCCATCGCACATATCCGCGGTGGCCAGGAAATGGGACGGAAGTGGTATGAAGACGGAAAACTACTCAAAAAGAAGAATACATTTACCGATTTTAATGATTGTGCTCAATACCTGATTTCACAAAAATATACATCTCCTCAGCGTCTTTTTGCTATGGGCGGCAGCGCCGGTGGATTATTAATGGGCGCTGTTATCAATATGCAGCCCAAATTGTTTAAAGGCGTCATTGCTGCCGTGCCCTTTGTAGATATTGTTACCACTATGCTCGATGAATCCATACCTTTGACAACCGCTGAATATGATGAGTGGGGTAATCCGAACATTAAAGAATATTATGACTATATTCTTTCATATTCTCCTTACGATAATGTTAAGGCAAGGGAATATCCGGCGCTTCTTGTCACCGCAGGCTTACATGATTCACAAGTCCAATACTGGGAACCGGCCAAATGGGTAGCAAAGTTACGGGATTTAAAAACAGATGATCATGTTTTATTGCTAAAAACCAATATGGAAGCGGGACACAGCGGAACAACTGGACGTTTTAAACGTCAAAAAATTACCGCTCTGGAATATGCTTTTATTCTGGATTTGGCAGGAATAGATAAGTGAGTAAATATATCGTATTTGTAATTATCTGTCAGTTTTAATGTAAGACCCTTCGTGGTGATTCACTTTTCTTACCATAAAAAGCACGAAGAATAACAATGTTAATTTGCCAATATCTGTCCGGATTAGAATAATAATAAATTTTTCAAACCCGTTAATCCTGCAAGGTATTTGTTTGGAAAATTACTTTTAGCTTTAAATATTTAACCATAGGTTCAAAGTCTTTATCATTATGCAATAGCGGAATTTTTTCAATTTTACAATAGGTTCCGATAATTATATCGATTGTTTTTCTAACTGTAATTCCCTTTTTCATTAATCCGTCCTCATTTCATGCAAATTCTCTTCCCAGTGTAATTTTCCTTTTAAATGGCGTATTGTCTCTTGCTTTTTAACCTGTACCAGCAGTTTTAAAGCTTGCTCTACGACACCTTTTTTTGTTTTAATATTACTTAATTTGATCGCATTGGTCATTAAGGTATCATCAATCATTATATTTGTTCGCATTTTTGTCTCCATAAAAAACAGTTAATGTGTATTTTTTCCTAATATATACACATTTGATAGCAGTGTCATGAACATAATTTATCTCAATAAAAGCAGGAAGAGTGAGGTTGTATTTTTAAATTAAAGCTGCTCAAAATAATAATTTATTAAATTCGCTAAATTATCTTGCTGATTTAGAATGAAATATTTATATTCCAATTAGGCACTCAAAGAATATTATTGTAAAAAAATGAACCCATGAGCATTTTTATGCATTTCTGTATTCTGTTTCGTGCGATTAATCACAGCTTTTGCCGATAAAATTGTCGAAATTTTTATGTTCATAAAATTTTCTGGAAAATAATGAAGAAAACCGACATAGATAAAACAGTAAATGATATCTATTCTATCTTTTGCGACCGGAATTATAATGTTTCTTTTACGTTAGAATCCGTCAATAATCTTTTTGAGATTGGTAATGAAGTTTTTCATAAAAACAACCCTGAAGAGGTCGAACGGAGTTCTAATCGGCCAAAGAATAAAGCGCCGGACCTCTTTGAAGATGAACCATTTAGCTTAGAACGCACTCTTCACATATATTCCCAGTTCGAAAAACAGTATACAGAGGTCAATCCTGATTTAATCCATCGAATTTTTGAGCTAAATAGCAGGCTGGCTTGGGATAATTACCGTAAAAAATATTATACATTTATTAAGGAAATCTCACCGGAACACCCGCAAGATGAATATCTCGATTATTTGGCAGCGGTTGTTTTTTATGAACAACATGATTTTCAAATGTCTTTAAATTTTATTAATCTTGCTATTTTGAAAAACACTTCTTGTGCGGTTTATATACACCTAAAATCTTCTTGCCTGATGCAATTGGGAAAGATGGAAAAAGCACGCACCTTTCTTTACCAGGCGCTTTTTCTGGTGGAACTTCGCCATGATAATCCACCGCACCGTGGTAGTAATACGGAATTGTACCCTAACTACCCCATAGAATTTCATACCAATGCGGATATTATGCGGGCTGATTTGAGAAAATTAGATAACATTGATAATAATTTTGAGCATATTATCATGCCCTTGATTAACAGTAATTCCTTTTAAATATCACTCATAACATCTTACGAATCTGTTAAATAGTTTAATAAGTTTTTACTCCTTGATTTATGCCGTAATTTAATGAGCGCCCGCTCTTTAATTTGTCGAACCCTTTCTCTGGTAAGACCAAATTTATGTGATATTTCCACTAAAGTATGAGCATGACTCCGGCTTATCCCATAATATAATTTGAGTATTTCTTCTTCCCTTTTACTGAGTGATTTGAATGCTAATTTTACCTCTTTTTGTAAGGATTCCCGGTTTAAATGATTATCAGTAGATTCGGATTCGGGATCTACAATCATCTCCATTAAAATTGAATTTGATGTATTCTTTAACGGAGCGTCAAGCGAGACAGCTCTTGTTGCAGTTTCAAATAAGTCTATAATCTCCTTTCGACTTATATTTAACTCTTCAGCTATTTCATTTGCAGTAGGTTCTCTCTCTAGTTCCTGCTCCAGGCGTCCATGTGTTCGATTTAAAGTTGAAATATCTTTTATTTTGTTTTGTGGAAGTCTGATAACCCTGGAATTCTCTTGTATGGCTTGAATAATATGCTGCCTAATCCACCAAACAGCATAGGAAATAAATTTATATCCTCTTGTTTCATCAAAACGTAATGCCGCCTGAATAAGTCCTAAGTTGCCTTCATTAACGAGATCATTTAATGGTAAACCCTGATTTTTATAATTTTTTGCAATGGTTATTACAAAACGTAAATTGGCCGTTACCAACTTCGTTAATGCTTCCCGATCATTGTTTTTAATACGTTTTGCCAATGAAACCTCTTCCTGGGGTTGTATTAAAGACAGAGTACTGATATCTTTTAAATAGCGTGTTAAGTTTTTTTCTCCATGCTCTATATAGGCAGTCATGTAACACCTCCTTTTATAGATTAATTGAAAACTCTAAGAACAAACTAATCTTAATACAAATGCAATGAAGTGATGTGCGTCAACTGTTCAAGACATTGTGAGCGCCGTCATACCATATCTGTAACCGCCATCACAAAAATTGAAAATAATTGTACTTTTTTTTTAAAGTATCGGCCATTCAGTTGAATTATTTCTAATAAATAGCTAAATTGGAATCAATCAAAGCCGCATCCTGCAATTTTTATGCTACTTTTAGATGAATTAATCGGTAGTCTCTTACTCATCAAAACCGCGAATTTGTCTTTCTTTAGTGAGCATGCTTGCCAGACTTAGTATGGTCGAACTATAACTTTTTTGGATGGGAATAATAGTCACAAAATAAAATGGCCACCCTACCGAGTCGGACAGGCAGATATCCACCACGCCATGCGGCGGGCGTAGCAGATGAAACACCGCGTCAGAGCCGGGCAGGCGGATAAAATATATTATTAAAGGATAAAGTGGCCTTAAAATAATTTGTTAGTAATTTTAAACGAAGTGGAACGATAAGATTTTTTACTGTTTGAGACCCGATGTTTTTAATCGGGTTGAGTTTAAAAAATTAGTGGAACGAGTTTATAAAATTACTGCAAATTATTTTACAGCCTTGATTTTATGCCTGCCCGCCAATATTTTAGGCGGGGTTCTTTTGTATCAAGACAAAAGAATGTTGTAAATTCAGATATTTCAATAAACTATTTTTCAAGTCGATTATAGCTTGATTAAGGGAGTAACTCGAAAGAACTTTCTCTAACGTTCAGCGGTAAAATTTTAGTTAAAATAATCCGAATAATTTCAAAATGCTTAAAATATCAAAAGTAAGGCTCAATTTAAAAAACAAATGGACCATCTCCCGTAATTCCAGCTTCTATAAAGATAATGTAATTATCAAACTGGTAAAAGATGGTATCACAGCATACGGCGAAGCGGCTCCGAACATTCGTTATGGAGAAGATACGGATAAAACCATCCATGAGATTGAACAGGCTGCCTATCTTCTGCAGAATGATCTATTTCAATTCATTAGCATAAAAGACAGACTTGATGAAGAAATTAAAAACCAAAGCTGTGCAAAAGCAGCCATAGATATGGTAGTAATGGATTGGATCGCCAAATTCTACAAGATTCCCCTCTATCAATATTTCGGGCTTAACATAACACATGTTCCTCCGACTTCATTTTCAATCGGTATTGATACACCTGAAATTATTAAAGAGAAAGTTCGCCTCGCTGATGAATTTCCCGTTTTAAAAGTTAAACTGGGCAATGAAAACGATAAAGAGATAATAGATACTATCCGTTCCGTTACTCATAAACCAATACGGATTGACGCCAATGAAGGATGGAAGGACAAAGAGAGCGCTGCAAAAAAGATTGACTTTCTTTTAGATAAAAA
>JAUVIB010000070.1 GCA_030592985.1 Calditrichaceae bacterium
ATTGGCCGGATTGATGAATCTATTACAAACAGTTCAATTGTAGCATTTATTGGAGTTATATTATTCATCTTATCAGATGTAGCATTAGCATTTAACCGGATTGTCAGAAATTTTTCAGGTTCGCAATTTTTAATTTTGAGTACATACTATAGCGCCCAATTATTTATTGTATTTTCTATTTAGATATTTTATGTATTTTGTAAATATTTATTGATTAACGATATTTAAAATTCTAAATGTATCAATAAAATATAATGAACATCAAATAAACGGTCTATTGCAATAAAAATTAATTGGTCCAATAGTCTTCAATACAATAAATAAAGTAATATCGGAGATAGTGTATGGCATTAATCAAATTAAAGCAGGTATCCAGGATTTATGAGATGGGTGAAACATCCATTCAGGCTCTTATGGATATCAACTTGGAAATTGAACAACAGACATTTGTATCATTTGTGGGGCCTTCCGGTAGTGGAAAAACAACCCTGCTTAATATGATAGGGTGTTTGGATAAACCCACTGATGGGGACATCAAGGTAAATAATGTGTCAGTGAATACTTTCAGTCGTAGAGAAGCTGCAATTTTTCGCGGTACGAATATCGGATTTATCTTTCAAAACTTCAATCTACTGCCGGTACTTACAGTGTATGAGAATGTGGAGTATCCACTGATAATGGTACAAAATATTCCGCAGAATGAACGGCAGGAGCGGGTGTTAAAATATTTGAATGCCGTTGGGATGACGGATCAAAAAGATAAATATCCGTCGCAGATATCCGGCGGGCAAAAACAGCGGGTGGCGGTTGCACGGGCGCTGGTTACCGATCCCAAAATGGTTTTAGCTGATGAACCCACGGCAAATTTAGATCACAAATCAGCGTTTATGGTCATTGAACTGATGCGCCAAATGCAAAGAGATTTAAAAACCACCTTTATTTTTTCCACTCACGATCCCAAGATTGTGAAAGAAGCCGAAATTATTTATACTTTGGAAGACGGCAGGCTGGTAAACAGGGAAGAAATTCCGAATCCAAATAATCAGGCAGGGGAGGGAAATTAAAATGAAAAATATTTTTAAAATTGCTCTGCGTAATTTGCTGCGCTATAAAAGACGCACCTTGCTCACTTCAATGCTGATTATTTTAGGCGTGGTAATGGTAGTTGTTTTTTCCGGGATTTCAAAATCTTTTAAGGATATGATGGTTGGCACCATTACCGATTCAATGCTGGGACACCTGCAAATACATAAAAAAGGTTATATCAGTTCCATTGACAATTTGCCTCTCCATCTGAATCTGAATGAAAATCAAATTAAAAAATTAACATCCATTCTAAATAAAAATGAAAAAGTAATAGAGGCCTATACTTTCCGCATAAAGTTTGGCTCTATGCTTAGCAACTATGAGCAAACAACTAATATCCGCCTTACCGCTGTTGATCCGCAAATGGAGAACAAAGCCAGCCCGGCGCTACTGGAGCGTATCATCGATTTCTCAGGAAAACCAGATACATTCATCAAGCCAGGGGAGCTGATTGTACCAGAAAATCTGGCAAAAGGATTAAAACTAAAAATTGATCAGGAAGTTGTACTGGTGGCAAACAACAAGGACGGTTCTGTCAACGGGATGTCGTTCACTGTCGCAGGGATTATGACTGGCTTAACTGGCCCGTCCGGCCGCGACGGATATATCCATCTTGATGATGCCAAAGAATTGCTGCGTATTTCCGGATCGGAAATTAATGAGATTGCCATCCGTCTTAAAAATGGGGGTAATTTAAAAAAAGTGTACAAAATGCTTAACCAGGAATTACAGTCTATAACCGGCAAAGGGGATAAACCGGTGTTTGAATTACACACCTGGGCTCAGCTTTCACCATTTTCGACGATTGCCACCATTGTGGACTTGTTGATTTATATCATAAAAATTATTCTTATTTCAATCGTACTCATCAGTATTTTAAATGTTATGATGATGTCTGTTTTCGAGCGAGTCAGTGAAATCGGTACTATTTCAGCTATCGGTACACTGCCTTCAAAGATATTATGGCTGTTTGTGACCGAAGGGTTTTTATTAGGCCTGATCAGCGCCGTTGTGGGAAGCATCATCAGTGTACTCAGCTTGTATTTCATTAATTTGGTCGAATTCCATTTTTCATTTGGAAGGATGAAAGATATTCTCTTAACCGTATCCATTTCACCTGGTGAATTAATAACTGTATCAATAATTGTTATTGTTATTTCAATCGTCTCAAGTTTTCAACCGGCCTATAAAGCTTCAAAAATGGAACCGGTGGATGCTTTGAGACATGTATAAGGAGGATTAAAGATGAAAAAGATTTTTAGAAGCGTTTATCTGCCGGTATTTTTAAGTTTAATTTTTCTGCAGGCGCAACAGGGTCTGGCCCTAGATGACAAAAAAGATAAAAAATCGTTGGCTCAAATTGCGGTTGCAGCTGAGAGCAGTTCTGAATCGTCGAAAATTAGCGACAAGGCCGGCAGGGCACCCTACTTCCTTATTTTTGATTGCAGTGGCGCTTTCATCAAAGCAATTAAAAATCCGGCGCAAGGTCAACGAGGCGGCGCCAGTTCGAGTGTTACCGCTCTGCTCAAAAAAGAATCGGTTAAAACCTTGATTGCTGTTAAGTTTGGCTCTAAAATGGAAAATAATTTAAAGGCGGCTGGAATAAAATATCTCGAGCATTCTGGAATCGCCAAAAAAGTTGTTGATACCATCATAAAAAGCAAGCGGAGTAAAGATGCGCAAAAATAAATTATTTTTCTTCGTAATTCTATTTTCTTTTTCAACATTTATTTGGGCACAGGAAAGTATACCGGTTTCCGTTAAAGGTAATGCTATTCTTAAAAAAGTGGATGAAGTTTTAGCGCCTGGCTCGATGGAATATTACCGTAAACTGATTAATGAAGAACCTAATGGCGATAAAAAGGAATTTATCTTTTACTCAGTTAAAAAGGATCGGGATAAGGTAGCAATGCTCTATCTTGCGCCGGCTAGTGATAAGGGGCGGGCAACGCTAAGAATAGGCGATAATATGTGGTTGTACATTCCCAATGTGGGCAAACCGATTCGTATTACCAGTATGCAGTCTATCGTCGGCGGTGTGTTCAATAATGCCGATATTATGCGTTTGGATTATTCTGCTGAATATGATGCTGTAAAACTGGATGAATCCGGCAAGGAGTACGTTCTTGATTTGAAAGCTAAAACCAGAACCGTGTCTTATGATAGTCTGAAAATGTGGGTTATTAAAAAAAATAATATTGTGGAAAAAGTAGAATGTTATGCAGCGTCAGGAAAGTTAATTAAAACGCTGGATTTCAAACAGGTTAAAGATTTCGGCGGTGGGGTTGTGCGCCCGGCGGTTATCGAAACTACCAGCCCGCTGTACAGGGGTTACAGATCGATAATGATTTATTCCAATATTAAACGAAAGAAATTTCCTGATGAGGTATTTACTCTGGATTACCTTTCCCGATTGGCTGAACTGCGATGATGGTATCAAAGCGGCTACTTTTGTATAGCCTGATTTTATCTACTCTTATTTTATGGAAAACAGCAGTAGCCCAGGAGTATGATTTCGAAATTCCCGTAGAAGAGGAAACTGCAAGGTTAGAATTTAGCGGAAACTTAGACGCTGTTTGGGGGATTCTGCGAACCAATCCGGCATCCCCCTTTTACGGATTACAATTCTTCGATCAGGACAAACCCGATGAATATCTTTCGCAGTACCGTCTCGATTTTTATTTTAATAGCGACTACCGCTATAAGCAGGTCGGTTTTACAATGCGCACCTTTTCGCAGTATACAAAAGAAGAACCGATTGACTTGTCCTTTTTTGAACTTTACGGAAGTTTAAATCTGTCTCCCAGATTTACTTTTAGTGTGGGAAAACGCCGTTATAATTGGGGAAAAGGGTATGCCTTTACTCCCGTCGTGGGATATGTGAATACCGAAAAAGATCCGGAGAATCCAGACCTTGCTTTAGCCGGTAAAAGTTCGATCTATCTCAAATACAACCGCAGTATTCGTTCAAATTTAATTCAGAATCTTTCTTTTACCACCATTGTGCTGCCGCCGGAAGCGGAAATCTTAGATAAATACTCAAACTTCAATGATCTTTCTACTGCCTTTAAACTTTATGCTCTGATGAACAATATTGATCTTGATTTTATGTTTTATGCAGGACAAAACCAAACCCGGCGCTATGGTATGGATATATCAACAAATCTGAGAGAAAATCTTGAGGTTCACGGAGAAATCAGCTATGCAAAAAACGATTATATCCATCTAATCCAGGATAGTACAATAGATATGATTAAAAGAGATGGATTCTCTTACTTATTGGGTTTACGGTATTTAAACAGCCTAAACATAACATTTATCGCTGAGTATTATCACAACAATAGTGGATTGACTCATTCAGAATACAAAAACTATCTTGACTTTTTACGAGACAATTTAAGCAGTATGGATCCTGAATTAATCAGTTTTAGTAAGTCGGTCATGTCAACAAGTTTTCGCAATAAAAATCCAATGCAGGATTATTTTTATTTGAAAGCCAGTTTGCCGGAGCCATTTGATTGGCTGTATTCATCCTTTTCAATTTTTACTATTTACAATATAAATGATAATAGTTTTATGCTATCGCCACAAATCGGTTATAAACCTTTTACAAATTCTGAAATATTATTTTGGCCAAGTTTTTTTTTCGGGAATGATGATTCTGAATATGGCAGTAAACAATTCCAATCTAAAGTAGAAATGTGGTTCCGTTTTTATTTTTAGTACCTTCTATTTCCTTCCTCTAAGTTTTATCACTCGTATCTGAGTATTTTTCAAATAATGCAAGAAGAGGTTAAATCGACATCAGCAAAAATCGTATCATTTTTTAAATCTTTTATTGCTTATTATCAGTTTTTTTTGACATATTGTTTATAATCTTTTGAGTGATGGTTTTATATTTTTAGTGCAAGTAAACAAACGATATAAACAAAGCCATAAATTTCTAAAGGTTTTTATCCAATTAAAGCATCGCTTAAATCAGGGGTGGATAATATAACAGGAGAAAGAGTTTTGAAAAATTCAAGAAGAGAATTTCTAAAAAAAATATCTGCTGGTTCGGCTTCCCTTATTGTCGGCGGAATCTTACCAGGCTTTAGTGCTCAAAGTTATGCACGCATTATCGGTTCTAATGAAAATATAAAAGTTTCAATAATGGGCGTTAATTCCCGGGGTAAAGCCTTGGCTGTGAATTTTGCCCGGCAAAAAAACTGTGAGGTTGTCCATATTTGTGACGTTGACATACGTGCTATAGAGAAGTGTAACAAAGCTTTGCAGGAAATGCAAGCGTTAAAACCAATAAATTATACGGATTTTCGTCAGTCATTAGAGAGCAAAAATGTTGATGCTTTAGTAATAGCTGCTCCTGATCATTGGCATGCACCGGCAGCTCTTTTAGCCATGCAGGCAGGTAAGGATGTTTATCTTGAAAAGCCTTGCAGCCATAACCCTAATGAGGGAGAAATACTTATCAAAGCTGCTTCAAAATATGGTAAAGTAATTCAAATGGGGAATCAACGTCGTTCATGGCCCAATGTTATAAAAGGTATACAGGAATTGAAAGATGGTATTATAGGTCGTGCCTATTTTGGGAAAAGCTGGTATTCGAATAATCGTGGGCCGATTGGTATAGGAAATGAAATTGACATTCCAAAATGGCTGGATTGGGACCTCTGGCAAGGTCCGGCCCCCAGAAAAACCTATAAAGATAATATTGTTCATTATAACTGGCATTGGTTCTGGCATTGGGGCACAGGGGAGGCTTTAAATAATGGAACCCACATGGTTGATCTTTTGCGCTGGGGACTGGGAGTTGACTATCCTGTCAGAGTTAGTTCCAGCGGCGGCCGGTTTCGATATCAGGATGACTGGGAGACACCTGATACACAGGTTATTAATTTTGATTTTGAAGAAAAAGTTTCCATGACATGGGAAGGACGGAGCTGCAATGGCAAGAAGATTGAAGGAAGCACAGTAGGGGCATTGTTTTATGGTGAGCAAGGCAGTTTATTGCTTACCGGTGGAAACAATTATACGATTTTCAACCTCAAGGGTGATATTGTGAAAGAAGTAAAAGATGACCAAAAAATAGATCCTCGAAATAAAACTAATCCTTCAGAAGAATTAGATGCCAAACATATTCAGAATTTTTTTGATGGTATCCGTAATGGTAGTAAACTTAATGCGGGTATTATTTCCGGACACAAAAGTACATTATTGGTTCAGTTAGGGAATATATCGCAACGCATCGGGCGGTCCTTACTTATTGACAATAGAACAGGACATATACAAGACGATAAAGATGCGCAGCAATATTGGTCAAGGACTTATGAGAGTGGTTGGGATATGAAATTATAATATAAATATAGAGAAACTGAATGTAGTGTTTTTGGTGCACGATCGAGACAAATAAGTTAATTCCGATCTGTCAGAAAAGGGCTATCAATTTAAAAAAAAACGCTATGTTTGCTCGGTTTCCGGAAAAACACATTAATAGTTGTTCTATTAATCAAACCATTATTTAAAGGGAGAAACAACAGTGAAAAAGCACTATTTAAAATCGGGAAAGAGACTTGTTTTAAAAAACTTTGTGATTTTTTTATCGTTTATTTTTCTTTTAATCGGTTGTTCTGTCGATAATGAAAAGGGATGGCGCACTTACCGCCATGACGGTTTTAGAAGCGCTTTTACGGAGGAAGCATTGCCGGCGAAGCTTTCCCAAAAATGGATTTTTAAACCGGTTCATACACCTGCCACAGCCTGGCATAAACCGGGAGAAGAGTTGCCGCGGATGCATACTGACAATACCTATCATGTTGTATCAGCCAATGGTCTGACCTATTTCGGTTCATCTATTGACGATAAACTTTATGCATTAAACACCGCAAATGGTAAAGTAGAATGGACATTTTTTGCTGAAGGCCCACTCCGCTTTGCTCCATCCATTTGGAAAAATCATATTTATTTTGGATCTGATGACGGTTATGTCTATTGTCTAAATGCGAATAATGGAAATCTGAAATGGAAATATCGTGCTGGTCCTTCTGATAAAAAAGTACTGGGTAATGGGAGGATGATTTCCCTTTGGCCGGTCAGGACTAGTGTTCTGGTTGAAGATGGGGTGGTATATTTTGGCGCCGGTGTTTTTCCATATGAAGGTATTTATATTTGTGCTTTAGATTCTAAAGATGGTAAAGTTATCTGGAAAAATGACACGATTGGTGATAAAGCCCATGAACTTCAATTTGGCGGAATTTCTCCCCATGGCTATTTATTGGCATCAAAAGATAATATTTTTATACCTTCCGGCAGGACTATGCCGGCGGCTTTTGATAAAAAAAATGGTAAATTTCTCTATACATTGAGTCCGGGTAGTAAAGTAGGCGGGACATGGGCATTGATTAATGAAGACATGTTAATTGCTGGTGTAGAGCGATCGGGAACGCCGGCAAAGGTCGCCTATGATCTCGATTCGGGAAGACGAAAGGGTGATGCCTTTGTATCTTTTGATGGCATTGATATGGTAGCCAGGGGAAATATCTCGTATGTGTTGACAGAAACCGGGATTCATGCTATCGACCGGGAAAAATATCCCGTGATTGAAGATGAGATCGATTCCTTATTGACCAGTATTAAAAAGGCAAATAGTTCTCTGAGGAAAATGGCACAAACCAATATAGAAAAAGATAATGATCTCAATCAAGGTTTTGACCAGCTGATTAATAAGATTAATTTATTAAAACTTAAAAAAGATACCGTACAGAATTCTGCGACCAAGTGGCAATACAAAGAGAACGGGTTGAATACAATCATTTTAACAAATAATAAAGTAATTGCCGGTGGTAAGGAATCTGTGGTTATTTTGGATGCTCAAAATGGTCTGGAAATCAGCCGGTTTAGTATTGAGGGCAGAGCATTAGGACTGGCGGTTTCTGACGGCCATCTGCTTGTTAATGATGAAAAGGGAAATATCTATTGTTTTGCCGGTGGTAAGGAATCTTCGATAGGAAAAATTGAATCAGTGACAATAAATTCCCCATTTGAACAGGATGAACTAAGTGAAGTATTTAAGGCGGCAGCGGATCAAATTATTAAAGAGACCGGTGTACATAGAGGGTATTGCCTAATTCTTAACAGTTCTGATGGACGGCTTGCTCTTGAACTAGCCAGGAAAACTGAATTACAAATTATCGGGATTGAACAGGATGAGGATAAGCTTAAAAAGGCCAGGAAAAATTTAGATAAAACAGGACTCTATGGCAGCCGGATCACTATTGAAAATTGGCCGATTGGGAGTCTGCCAGATTATTTTGCCAATCTGATCGTTTCGGATGATTTTTTATTATCAGGTAAAATTAAAGCCAATGTCAAAGAGATTTACAGGGTATTAAAACCTCATGGAGGAGCAGTTTGTCTGGGACAACCGGAAACGAAAAATAAAGGATCGGATATTATCGATAAAACTGCTCTTGTGGAATGGATGCGTAAGATTGGTACGGATAAAGTAGAAGTGTCAGATGATAGGGGTCTCTGGGTGAAGACTACACGAGGCGCCCTTGAAGGGGCAGGGTCATGGACACACCAGTATGCCAATCCGGCGAATACAATCTGTTCCGACGATGCCTTAGTAAATTATCCCTTCGGAGTCCTCTGGTTTGGCGAACCGGGACCGGAGAAAATGGTTGAACGTCATGCCCGCGCCGCCGCTCCTGTGGCCAAAAACGGCCGACTTTTTATTCAGGGTGAAAATGTGGTCATGGCTTATGATTCTTATAATGGTTTAAAGCTTTGGGAGCGGGAAAATCGTGGGGCTAATCGGGTCCGGGTCGATGTGGATGGCAGTAATCTTGCTTTATCTGACCAGGGGCTTTTTGTTGCCACCGGTGAGAACTGTTTTCATCTCGATGCGGCAACGGGAAAAACGCTGCACACCTATAAAGTACCGGCATCATTGGATGGAAAGCCGCGCCGTTGGGGATATATTGCCTGTTCCGGTACTACACTTTTTGGCTCGGTAGCCAAACCATTAGATAATGAGTACAATCATTTACTGCAATCGGTGACTTTTGAGGACGGCGATAATCAGGTAGACATGAGTTGTACACCCCCCTATTTTGCTTCACAATTTTCATCCAAAGAGGCGGCACAGGGTGAGTTTCAAAGAGGTGGAATGAAATGGCATTTTATTGCTGATTATCCTGCCTGGAACGGCGGTATTGTCACACAGGAGCCGGCAACAGAGAAGATTATGTTTAGCGATGCCATTTTTTCTATGGATACCAAATCAAGGAAAATAAACTGGGTGTATCGGGGAAATAAAATTGCCCATATTACCATCTCATTGGGAGATGATAACGTTTATTTCGCTGATAAAGCGGTCACAAAAACACAAAAAATGCAAGGGATACAAGAACGGAGGCAGCTGACAAAAAAAGGTATCTGGAAAGATTACACAGAAGCCGTGAAAGATAAAGATACCGATGTTCGTCTGGTAACTGTGTTGGATGAAAAGACAGGTAAAATAAAGTGGAAGCGACCTATTGATCTTTCCGGATGCGGTGGTGATGCGGTTGCCTCGGCATATAAAAACAACATCTTGCTTTTTTTCGGTAGTTTTGGCCTGCATGATAAGTGGCGCTTTGCTGCTGACGAATTGAAATGGCATAGAATTACTGCTTTATCTTCTGATAATGGAAAAATGCTGTGGTCCCGGCCGTTAAACTATATGGCTCGTCCGGTCATTATCGACAATACCATCATTGTGGAACCACGGGCTTGCGATCTGCAAAGCGGAGAGATCAAAACACGTATCCATCCAATTACCGGAAAAACCGTACCCTGGGAATATTATCGCCCCGGACATACCTGCGCTATCACTTCGGCTACTTCAACCTGTCTTTTTTATCGTTCCTACAATGCGGCCATCTATGATCTTGCCAACGACAGGGGGATTACCTATTTTGGAGCTATTCGTCCCGGATGCTGGATAAATATGATTCCTGCTAATGGATTACTATTGTTTCCAGAAGCCAGCGCCGGTTGTACCTGTTCATTCCCATTGCGAACTACCGTTGTTTTAAAACCAACAGAGAAAAAGGAGGTAGGTGACTGGAGTGTTTTTGTCAGCCAGGGACCGATCACACCGGTTAAGCGACTGGGTATCAATATTGGTGCACCGGGAGATAAAAAAGATGAGAACGGCGATCTATGGTTTGGCTATCCGCGACCTCTCACCGGTTATGGGGTTCGTTTTAGTCTTAACGAAACGGTTGCAGAAAATATGGGCTATTTTTCTTATGATACACGGGGAGTGCATATAGAAGGAACGGATAAGCCGTGGTTGTATACGTCCGGCTGTGTTGGATTTTCAAAATGCAAAATCTCCTTGATAGATGAGGCCTGGAGTGTTAATCCGGGTATTTACACCGTACGTTTAGGGTTTTTTGTTCCTTCCGGTGACCATGTCTTTGATATTAAACTTCAGGAGAACACGGTACTTAAGGATTTTGACCCAAGTGAAGAAATGGATAATAATAAACAGGTGGTTATCAAAGAATTTAACCAGGTTAAAGTTGAAAACGACCTGCTGATAGAATTGATCCCGGATAAACCGACTCCGGGAATAGATGATGCACCGGTAATAAATTTTATTGAGATCATCCGGGAGGATATTGACGTAACAGG
>JAUVIB010000467.1 GCA_030592985.1 Calditrichaceae bacterium
GAAATTCAAAATGGAAGATGATAATCTTGTAAAACCTTAGTGAATTGGCCATTTATATGCTGAGTGATGGCAGGGCTACGGCGAGGCATATCAACGGGAGATTGCAGTAACCAACCGCAGTTCTTATTTATTTACTTATGGTCTGAATATAGTGCCAAAATTGGCCATACATAAAATATGATTTTTTATCATGTGAACGTGAAAATGTACTGGAATAGTTAAAAATCCCGCTAACGGGGCATTTTAATCCCAGCCACGAGACAACACCGGTCCCGTTTCATCGGGGGAATACTGCTGGGGGCTTAGGATGCTGGTAATTTATGTGTTATTCTGTTTCACGCAACACTTCTATGCCTGTTTCGTTATGCCTCACTTTAAAATAATACATTTCTTAATTAATCTATTTTTATTTACTCTCAATTCATAATAATAAATACCTGAAAGAAGATTATCAGAATTTAGAATCTTTTTGTGCGGCCCACTTCCCAATTTTCCAGAAAAAATCAACATTACTTTTTGTCCTAATATATTATAAAGTGTAAGAGTAACGGTTGAGGGTTGTAAAATACTGAATTCAATTGTAGTACTTGAGTTAAATGGGTTCGGAAAATTCTGTTTTAAGGAATAACTATTTTGGATATTATTAATAGTCTCAGATTTCAGATCGGTTATTACCATACCCCCGTATGAATAATAAATAGCATAGTTCTCTTTGAGAGTATAGTAGACCGGTTTTTTTATTTGGCGGTCCATTGAAATTAGGCCCATACTTTGATAACCGTGAGGATGTCCGTGTGAGTACCAGTCGAATACGCACCACCAGGTAGTTCCGATTAAAAAACCATTTGAATTAAGCGTCCCATCCGTTTTTAATGGGCTGAAACATTTAAATGCTCTAAAAGTTTCATCAAAAACAGTTACTTGTTCATCTAAAGTAGAATTATTTTCAGACGACCAGTAACCGAATTCCGTATCAATAATTGGTTTACCGGGATGTGCAGCCGAGGCTTGATTAAGAAATACTATAGTACCTACAAAATATGTGCTGCCGTGAAAAATTCCGAAATATAACGTCCAACCGGCTACATCCAGAGGTCCCTGAGTAATATCGCCTGATCCAGGTATATCGCCCGCTGAGGATTGAGTTATCAGACGACCGTCATTATAATTATTTCGAAGATCATCAGCAACTCTCTGATTATAAATAATTCTATTGGTTTCTTCTTTACATTCATTCGATGTACTCCAGAAAAGTATAGAGGGACGGTTGTAATCTTTGAAGACCATTTCTCTGAACATCTGTTCATGAATATGACGCTCATTATTCTGAATCAGCCACTCTTCTTCATTATCGAACCACCAGACAGGAATTTCTTCCATCATAGTTATTCCCAGTCTATCGGCTATCAAATAGGTGTAAGGATTATTCGGATAGTGAGCTGTCCGCAGATAATTAATATTTGACGAATCAATTAACATCATATCATCAAAGATTATTTCTTTAGGAATACTTCTTCCGTACACCGGATGATCTTCGTGCCTTGCCGCTCCTGTTAAAAACATGATATTTCCATTTAAAAGAACTTTGTTGCCTTCGGTCCTGATAGTCCTTAAACCAAATTGAGTAAAATATTCATCAATGATATTACCCTGATTTAATAGTGTTAGTTTAAGAACATACAAATCAGGATTTTGCGGTGACCATAGTTTTGGATTTGTTACGTTCAGTGTTGGTTTCCAAACCAATGCGGAATTACTATTTATAGTAAATGAGTATTCCGATTCTCCGGTAAAGTCTGCGATCTCAGACGCCAAATCCTCGGCATACTCTGATATAATATTTAGTTCGTTTACATCAGCCTCGTATACTTGAATTTGAGCGGTGATTGATTGATCATGATCTGTTGAATTGTAAATAGTTATCTTAGATTCAAATTCACCATCAATATTCTGGGGAATTACATCTGCTCTGATTACTGATACGGGATCGGTAAATTCAAAATAGACGTCATGAATAATTCCAGTATAATTAAACCAATCGCATTTATAGAAAGGAATAATATCTTTCCTCGTACCCCAGGGGGGATTATCTACTCTAACGGCAACAATATTCTCTTCGCCAAATTTTATTGCTGATGAGACGTCAAAAGCAAAAGGTGTGTAACCTCCTTCATGCCATCCCAAATATTCATCATTGATCCACACATCCGCTACATAATTCACTGAATAAAATATCAGTTTCGCAAATTTACCTGAAAGACTATCATCAACGGTAAATTTAACTCGATACCAAACGCCGTCCTCATAATATTCGGGGACAGTGGGATATTCGAACATAGTATTTTCAACGGAGGGAATTTCTTTATTTTCCCATCCTGAATCGTCATAACTGGAGAGGTGATACCCAGGGGATTCATTAATTAGATTTAAGTAGCCGTTTTCATCCCTGGCGCTAAGAGTGATATTATGATCGGCATTAAATCTCTTTTTCTTCCAGTCTCCGGAAAGATTTATTTTGCTGCGTTTTTGCTTTTCGAAAGATGGTAGGGGAATTCCATTCTGATAGGGGATAATTGAACCGTTTATATTATTAAGATTAAGTGTACTTTCAAGCGCTGCGGTCTGCGAAAATATATTGCCAGAAGCAATAATAATAAAAGATACCGAAATTAGGAAAAATTGTCGCATAGATTTTCTCCTTATGAACATTATTTCAATAAAAGTGTTTTGATTGTTTTTCCAATATCGTAAGAATTTGTTAGCAACTTCTTATACAAACCCATTTTATAATTTTGATGTAAAATAATGTATAATTATTAACTGGTCAATTATTTAACGCTAATATTGTAAAAATTAAATACAGCTTCAATTCGTTTTTATTAAAATAAAGCATATCTAATTTATTAACCTAAATTATTCATGATACAAATAAAACGATGCTTTTCAAAGAGATTTCCGGGAAAAAAGTTGAAGTCGACTTTAATAAATAGCATTGCCCCAATGGGGCAAAATATTAGTACCCAGGGTATTATACCCTGGGCGCCATGACTACTACCGATTCTATTGCCCTGAAGGGGC
>JAUVIB010000411.1 GCA_030592985.1 Calditrichaceae bacterium
AAAGAAAAGATTAGTATCAGCAGGACAATTTGGCAAATAAATAACGGAGCGGCGGGAGCGCCCTATTATGCTCAGCAGGATGTACCCTGGTCATCGAGCGTTCACAAATTCTCAACCCAAAATGCCCTTGTACTAATTCATGTAAATAGGAAAACTGTAAAGATTGAAGTTTTAAATCCTGATACTTTAGAATTAATTGATAAGGCGGTTCTTAAAAAATGAAAGTCAAAAACCTTTTACGCCACTTTTTATTAACACCAATTATTATCAGTATAGTAACCACATTCTTACATGCTCAGGAACAAAAGCAGGATAGCAGCAATACGTCAAAAAAGACACATTTATATGCTTATCCTTATGCCTTTTATACACCGGAAACGAAATTTGCTTTTGGCGGCGGTGTAATTCTCAATTTTTTTACCAATAAAAAAGATAAAAAACCATCTCAGGTATTGCTGGGGGGATATTACAGTACTAATCATAATTTTTATACTTCATTAAATACTAATATATACCATAATAATGTTCATTATCATCCTTGGATTTATGTGGCCAAGATCGTTGATAAGTTTTACGGTATAGGGAATAATACGCCGGATATTGAAGAATTGGCTTTTTACAACGCCAATAGGGTCGGAATGGAAATCATAATTGAAAGATATGTTAAACAATATATATTCGGAATCATCTTTAATTGGTCCAAATGGAATGTGAACGACAAATTGGATAACCCCTACTTACCGCAAAGTAATCTGCTCGGAAGAGATGGTGGGTATACCTCCGGTTTCGGGATCACTGTAGGGATGGATACCCGGGATTATATGTATATACCAACCAAAGGGGTTTATAATAAGTTCCAAATGACTCATTTTAATAAATATTTCGGCGGGGATTTTGTTTTTACCAAGTATCTTGCAGATCTGCGGGGTTATCAAACCTTTTTTGATAAACTTATCGCAGGATGGCAGCTTTATGGTGAAGGCGTTACCGGTGAGGCGCCATTTTATTATCTTCCAGCTCTTGGCGGCAGTGAAAGAATGCGCGGTTATTATGAAGGTCGCTTCAGGGATAAATTTTATGCTGTTGCCCAGATTGAAGCAGGAATGATGTTTCGGATTTTTAAAAAGCTGAATCATTTTGGGGCTGTCGTTTTTACTTCTATTGGAGAGGTAGCGCCTGAAATTTCCGATTTCAGCATATCCGGGATAAAAACATCATATGGCTTTGGGATAGGATATATTTTGGATGAGCAGAATAGAACGGTTATCCGCGCTGATTTCGGTTTTGGAAAGAATACTTCCGGAATCTATTTTGCAGCAGGGCTGCCATTTTAGTACATCTTTTATTTTAAGCTTTTTAATAATTTCATATTATTATTCATCAATGTCGTAAAAAATGAAAAAAATCTATTTAATTATTATTATTAACTTGATGGTTGTTTTACTTTATGCTGATGAGAAAAGCGATTCAACAGAAGTTCCTGATAATTTTAGTTTTTTCGCTTATCCTTATGCCTTTTATATGCCGGAAACCGGTTTCGCTTTTGGCGGCGGCGCTATCCTTAATTTTTTTACTTCCATGAAAAACTTTAACCGTCCGTCTCAAATAATAATAAATGGTTATTATACGACTATCGGTAATTTTTCCATCTCCTTAGACCAAGAAATCTATTTTCCTACTTTTTCTTTTCATCCAAATATATTTTATGATAAAATGTTAACGCGGTTTTACGGAATAGGGAATAATACTGAAGATATCACCACAGCTGACTTTAAAGCTAATAAGTATGGGATGACAATCACTTTTGATAAAAATATTAAAAAGGCTCTTCTCGGTTTAATCTTTGACTTGTCGAAATGGAATATTACAGATTATATGAATAATCCTTATCTAAATAATGGTACTATAACAGGGAGCAATGGCGGCACTAGTTCCGGATTTGGCTTTTCACTTGGTTTCGATACCAGGGATTATGTTTATTTACCAGAGAACGGACATTATCATAATTTGCGGATAACCTTTTTTAGGAAATATTTTGGTAGTAATTTTAATTTTACCCGGTATATTATTGACCTGAGGAAATATTGGCTTTTTGGTGATAAGGTTTTATTAGGGTGGCAATATTTTAGTCAGTTTATGACCGGCGATCCCCCGTTTTATTATTTGCCGGCTCTAGGCGGTAGTAAGATAATGCGAGGTTACTTTGAGGGACGTTTCAGGGATAAATTATATATGGCCACACAGATCGAAGCAACAATTCCATTTATTGTATTTGGAATAGACCGCTTTGGCGCTGCAGGATTTGCCGGAATAGGGGAAGTTGCCGGTGAATTTAATAATTATAGTATTCCGGGAATTAAATGGTCCCTTGGGATTGGTTTAAGATATCTGTTAGATAAAAATAATCGGACAATAATCAGAGCTGATGTGGGATTCGGGGAAAATACAGTAGGAGTGTACTTTGCTGCGGGCACAGCATTCTAAAGCAATAAGGTTATATTAATAAAGCTATCCTTCGTTAGTACTGATATTTTATTCGACTATAGCGGGTATTTTTATTGTAAATTCAGTAAATTTACCGGTTTTATGATCAATATCTATGGAACCGTTAATATCATCAATTTTTTGTTTGACAATTCCCATACCAATACCACGGCCGGCTGTTAAATTAGCTTTTTCTGCCGTAGAAATTCCGGATTCAAATATTAAATTAGCAATTTTTTCGTCATTCCATTTTGAAAGTTCCTCAGCAGTCCATTTCTTCGAAGCAATCGCTTTCTTACGGATTTTATCAAGTTGAAGTCCCTGTCCATCATCTGCTATTTTAATAATTATGTCGTTATCATCAGCTTTTGCCGATAGTGAAATAACCGCTTTTCTCGGTTTCCCTTTTTGTTCACGTTTTAAGGGTGATTCAATACCATGCACCATCGAATTTCGTATTAATTGAACTAAGATATCTTTAATCAATAAAAAATTTCCACCAAAAGATAGATTTGAATCAAAAATATCGGAATTAAGGAAAGTTTCTTTGTCTAAATCTTCATTAAGGCGGGTTATGAGGTCTTCTGCTGCCTTTACCATCAACCGACCTTCACGGTAACTTTTTGTGTTAAAGTGCTCATAGAAATGCTTCATCTGGTAAATTAAATCATAAATGCTATTAATGGTTTCTCTGATCTCTTTTAATTTTATTATAAAAACTGAGATAAAATTGGAATCAATTTTTGTTGGGGTTTTAAGCTCTATTATTGATTCTTCGAGATCATGAGCTTTCTCTTAAATAAATATTAAATTTAATAGTCCGGCATTTCCTTTTACTGAATGGATCAAGCGGTAAACGATTTCAGTGGAATCTGCATCGATTTTATCTGTTAATAGTTTTTCTATCTCTTTTAGTTCGTTTTCGGTCTGTTGTAAAAATTCCTTGAGAAGTGTGGGCTCAAGCTTAAGAATATTCATTAACTCATACTGTTTTTTCTTCTCTTCCTCTGCTTTTTTCAATTGCTTTTTTAGTAAAATTCGTGCAGTACGATCTACTACCGTGACTATTAATTCGTCAATATCACTGTTTGTTAATACTCTTTTAAAATTG
>JAUVIB010000249.1 GCA_030592985.1 Calditrichaceae bacterium
ACCAACCGGAACTGGCCAATGCCATCTATGGAAAACTAAAATTAAAAAAGTATTATAGAATTGCACTAAGTGTATCAAAATCAAACCGATCTATAAAGGCAGATAACCGCTGGAAAGTAGCTAAAAACATAGAGATTGAGAGCGATTTATGATTCCCAGAGCGGATATTACGGCATGGCGATCCATAGCGCCCTGGCTGTTGAATGAACAAGTTGAACAAGACTTGGTAATTAGCAAGACCATCATCAATATATTTTCAGACCCTGTGTTAAAAGATAGTTTGGCCTTTCGTGGTGGAACTGCCCTGCATAAATTTTACTTAAAACCGCAAGCCCGTTATTCCGAAGATATCGACCTGGTACAGATTAATGAAGGCCCTATCGGGCCAATCTTTGACCGGCTAAGACAATGCCTGTCTTTTTTAGGAGAACCCCGCGTTAAACAATCGCAGGGAAACAATACTTTCGTTTACCGTTTTGAAACGGAAATAGCGCCGGTGGTCCGGATGCGTGTAAAGGTCGAAATTAATTGCCGGGAACATTTTACTGTTCTGGGGCTAAAAGAAATCCCTTTTGAAGTGGCTTCAAGATGGTTTAGTGGCAAATGCGCCATTGTTAGTTACGATTTGAATGAACTTCTGGGTACTAAATTGCGTGCACTGTATCAACGTAAAAAAGGGCGCGATCTTTTTGATTTGTGGTACGCGTCTCAAAATGAAAAATTTGATGCGCAAAAAATAATTGAAACATTTAAACAATATATGATATCCGGCAATTTTAAGGTCAGTCGGAGAGAATTTGAATACAATTTAAAGTATAAAATAGAAGATACTGACTTTATCGGCGATACAATCGGCTTATTTCGACCGGTCATTTTATACAATGCAGAAGAGGCACATATTTGGATAAATCAACACATGCTGAAACATTTAGACTAATGAAAACAAATGCAAGCACAATAAAAAATGTTCAACAAATTCTTTGGCTAAAATACAGAGGAGTAATTTACACTTATCCATGGTATTTAACTTATTTTTCATCTTTCCACCATTAATTTATTTTGAGTCAATCTATTTTTTGAAATAGTGAAATACTTACTTACATTATAGGTAGGGAATTTAAAGCCTGATTTTGAGCCCTTATTTAAACAAAAACTTGTCATAATAGTAGGAATGGTTCCATTCACTATAATGTTATAATGCCCTTGTAAATAGTTAAACAAATATCGGGATTTTGATATGAGAAAAGATATCCTATTAGTTCTTGTCTTACTTTTAATTTCCGGATCATGCCTATTTGGTCAAGTAGGTTTAAATTCAGAATCCTTTGCTAAATATGAGGAAGAAATTACAAAGTCAGTTCGAGAATTAGATAGCTTAATTGTAGAATTATCTGATAAAAGTCAATTGTTGTATGAATATGATAAAAAGCTATTTAAGGATTTAATATATATAATATCTTCTGCATCTTCATTATCTACAGAATTACGCTTATTAAAGAATGAGTTCCGTTTCTTATTAGTTCTCAAATCTAATGATGAAAAGAAAAACTACGATATTAGATATTTTGAAAAACTAGGTACAAGTGATGGTGATTTAGTAAAAGACGATTTGATTCAAGCATGGAAATTTTTGAAAACCGTAAACGAGAAAATTAATTCATCAAGCCCTCTGAAAAGAGATCTAATCTTGCTAACACTGCTTTATTTAAAAACAGATGCACATATATCAATGATAATTGATGTAGATAAGAATTAATTTTATCATTTACTATAATTAGATATTTCTTAATTACATGGATTATAAAAGACTGATAGTAAATTTTTATCAAAAAGCTAAAATTAAACCAAATGATTATTTAGCAGATGATTTGAATTCTAATAATTTAAAAGTTTTATTTTTAATTGAATATGCAATAAAAAGCCTTTTACATGTCACTGGAATTGTGGATTTATTAATTGAAATTGGGAAGACGGGGAAGAAGCAAAAAACAGGACATAGAATTTATCATAATTTGATTCAAGAATTACATAGTATATATTTTGTCAAAAATACTTTAAAACATGACTTGGTTGAAGTCGAATCAAGAAAAAATAAAGTATTATATCCAAATTCTAAAAAGAATAAATCATGTGATATAAAGAGCTTCTACAAAGAAAATGATTATTATTTTGAATCTAAAGATTTTTCTAATTATTTGATTTCTACATCGAACGATCTCCCAAAATATTCAACTGAAGAAAATGAAGCAGAGAAATGGATTGCTGAAAAATCAAAAGAAGCTGATTTCAAAGGTGCTAATTATTTAATTTGCAGACCTGATCTTTTTTTAAATTTCTCTTTAAATCACAATAATGATATTGAACACTTCTATAATTCATGGATTTATCATGTATGTGTCAATTATTTTAAGATCATTAAGAGAATATCAACTCAGGAATTTTTTGTTCAGTCGTTGAGGAAGGTATATTCTCCAAATTTTTATGGCATATTTATAGTAAAGAGTATGGGATTCATTAAACTTAGTCTAAAATGTGATTAATCATCAAATTGGGCGTTCAACCCGCGCTTCAACTCGGAACGCAAACGCGTTCCGGCTTCAGCTCAGGCAGTAGCTTCGGTCACGTGTGTTGGCGACGCTAAACGCTTCGCCGTTGGGTTTGCGTCCGGTTAAGCGTAATCCGTTCTCAACTTTTTTCTAACTGCTGGGTTTATCGGCTATATGGTAAAAAACCCCTTGACATAATTATTTAATTAGACTATATTTAGCCTAAAAAAGGACTAAGACATGAAGTTAAGCGAATCCATAAAATCAATAAGTTATTTAAAAGCAAATGCCGCTAATTTAATTGATGAAATAAATAGACATCAAAAAACTTTAATTATTACCCAAAATGGCGAAGCCAAAGTTGTTGTTCAAGATATTAAGATGTATGAAAAAATGAAAGACACAATGGCTATGCTAAAACTACTTGCTATGACTAATACTAAAAGTAAAGATGCAACCGATATAAAATCAACATTAGATTCTTTACGGAATGAATTAAAATCTATGCAATAATATGAAAAAATATAAAGTTTTAATTGACCCCCAGGCAAAGGAAGATTTACTAGAAATTTTTTACTATATTTCAATAAATGATAGTATTTCAGCCGCTGATAAACTTTTAACTGCTATTGAAAAAAGTTGTTATAAATTAGAAGAGTATCCGAAAAGAGGCCACATACCACAAGAATTAAGACAATCTGGAATAAAAAGATATTTAGAAATACACTATAAACCATATAGAATTATTTATGAAATTGAGAATCGTTTAGTTTACATACATTTTATCCTTGATGGTAGAAGAAATATTCAAGAGATACTAAGCGAAAGATTGCTCAGATAAAAAAGTTTCGCTATTTGTTTGGTCTGTAATTTAGGACAGAACTAATTTAATCTATATTTTCTTACGAAATGGTTGCAAATTTTGATAATTCCATAAATGTTTTTTCAAGTCTATTTCAATTTGATTAAGGGAGTAATTCGAATTTTTATTGGCAAGATAATTTAAGGGATTTGTCTTGGATTTTAAAAAATAATTCGAAAAAAATTGAAGGGAATACTCTTTCCGAAGAACAGATAACTGCAATTCTTGAAAACAAATTCGTTTTAGCGACGAAAAAAGATATCATTGTTATACAGAATGCCATTAAGACTTATGATAACTTCAACTCACTCAATCCCAATAGCCTGCAATCATTATGTTCTGCACATAAAACTTTAACGGAAGGACTTGTAAAGTATCCGGGAAAATTACGCGGAAAATCAGTTGGTATTGTTGATGGTTCAGAAATTGTGCATATTGCACCACCAGGTGAAATGGTTAAACCACTAATGAGCGATCTCTTTTATTATCTTAAAAATGATCAGGATTTAGTATTGATTAAAAGTTGTGTATTTTTTTGATACTATTTTAACAGCATCAGTTTTTTTGTAATTAAAATATTATTATCCAATTTTAAACAGTAAAAATATATGCCTGAACTTACTGACAATCCGTAGTTATCTTTTCCATTCCAAATCACTGAATATTCACCAACAGATTTATTCTCATTCAACAATGTCCGCACCTCCTGCCCCAGCATATCATAAATTTTAAGATTTACATTAGATCGAACCGGTAACTGATAACTGATAATCGTTTGGGGGTTAAATGGATTAGGGTAGTTTTGATAAAGTATAAATGTTGAAAGAGCAGGTGTTGGATTCTTCTTTATACCGATAATCCCATCTACGTTTTCCGCCGAAAATGTTGGACTCATTGCTATAAACGCTCCCATTCCATTAGGATAGCGACCGCTGCTTATATCTGCTGTTTGTTGTCCGAAAACAACTTCATCAACTACTGCCTGGCTTGAATCGACTAATATTACCGCTTCGCCAGAGCCGGATAATTTAAAATCGGTATGTAATCCAACTTGACCGATGTCTTTATCTGTCCAAATTATTAAATAGTCATCAGCAGCTATAAAAGTATCGGGGAAAGCCCATCTGGTAAGATTAGAGCCGTCATCCGATAAATAGTATCCGTTCAGTGAAATAGCAGAATTAGTGTTATTATAAAGCTCAACCCAATCATCATATTCTCCGTTCTGGTCTGCTACAGTTGCGTCATTTATTGCCATAAACTCGTTGATAACTAAATTCCCCGTAACACTAAGCGTATAATATTCATATTCCGCACGTTCCGGTGAAAACATGGCTGCATCGTTATTTTCGGCATATATATAATATTGAATGCCGGTGTTGCTTGTCGTAACGGAAACGCCGTAAATGCCGTCCCCTGCGGCGCTATCGTTGTGGTTACCGTCGTCAAACATTTGAACTTTTTCAAATTTATCTAAAATACTATATCTAAAGCCAAGTTTTACCAAATTTGCGTTATTCACTTCCACATTAATCCACACATTTGAATATAGGGTTACATTAACAGGTGTATTAGAAATATTGCTAATATCCGGAGCGGCAAACCGGAATGCCGGGTGATTGGTTAAAAAAGCAACTCTGGCGTCCATCAGTTGGGTTATTCCTACGATTGACTGGGGACCAAATCCTACTAAATTATAAATGTTTTTTAAAAAATCAGTATAGGAATAAAATTTATTAGGGTCTGCCTGCACATTAGCATCAATAATGTTCTGGATTTCCAACGCTCTGGTTAAAAACAGATCATTCGAAAAATAATTTTCTATAATGGTTTTTATATGAGCAACATACATTTTGTTATATGTTGGGTTAGGAAGGATCTTATTGATAATAGGATAATTTGGATTGAATATATTCAAGAAGGGATCAAGATGCTGCATATCCTGTATAGTTAACGGCGGTCCGCCTATTAACATTGTGAATGCACCGAAATTTTCATTCAAGTCCCACATAATGGGATTAAATTGTCCCGCGCCGTCTTTGTATAAATAGTAATTATGTCCGAAATTAACCGGAGCGTCAAGATTGACCATCAGAATATCG
>JAUVIB010000236.1 GCA_030592985.1 Calditrichaceae bacterium
ATGACCATATTTTACGGCAATCAAACCTCCCGTTATGCGTTTCCCCAGCAAATCTTCCAGCGCCTTTGCCATAGGCGCTGCTCCCTTACCTCCACCGACCACATAAATATTATCAAATTTAGAAAGTTTAATTGGATATTTATTTTGAATGGTTAAAATATCGTTTTCGATTTTCAACTGTTCTTGGACTAAATTATAGGGATCAACAGACTTTATAGCCGCATCAATCATCTTATTTGCAACAAAATGAGCGTTACTTATAACAACCTCCAAAATTAGGAATTTACTCTAAAAACCGTATTCATCAACGATTTGGCTATGTTTTGCATAGGATTAAATTGCATTTTTCTTTCAATTTGCCGTTGTATTTAAACATATTCATGTTCAGAATATCACTTCAACCCGCATTTTCCAGCTTTTGTTATCTTCCGGCAGTTATCTTTGTGGAACTTTGTATCTGCTCTGCGATCTTTGTGTTAAAGCTATCACAGAGTTGCACAAAGGATGTGCAGAGAGCCATAAAGGTTGAGAACCTGAATTCTCAACATTCAGTGGTTAGTGACAGCTTGAATTTGGAAAACTTTACTACTAAAGCTGAACACTGAGTGCTTCTCTATTAATTCTTTTGAGCGTTAATTTTTTTTACTCCCTCCTTTAGATATACCAAACTTTTCAATCATAAATCAATTTAATAAAAAGCGCCATGGGCATCACTATGTGAGAACACCGGTTATTGAACCAAAAAATCATCTATTTTCAGACATTGTTGATTTTATATTTCTTATGAAATTTTTATACTTTGCCCTGAATACAGGTGTTTTTTTAAATCTTTTCTTAAAGGCCTCTTCGTTCAATGATAATAATTCATCAAATTGGGGTTCGATATTGGCCGGATTTGGATAAAAATCAGTCTCCCCCGTTTCTTGCGCAAAACGATTCCAGGGGCAGACATCCTGGCAAATATCACAACCAAACACCCATCGTTCCATTTTATCACTAATCGATTTCGGAATTGGCTTATCCCAATATTCGATGGTGATATAGGAAAGGCATCGGGACGCATTCAAGGCATATGGTTCAAGCGCTTGAGTTGGACAAGCATCAATACAAGCTGTACAATTTCCACAATAATCTGTCAACGGTTGATCATAAATCAATTTTTTGTTGATAACTATTCCACCGAGAAAAAACCAGGATCCCATATCTTTTGCAATTACATTTGTATTTTTCCCCTGCCATCCGAGTCCCGCTTCTACGGCCCAAAGTTTTTCTTGTACCGGAGCTGTATCGCAGAAAATCCGCCCTTCAATAGTACTATCATGTTCTTTTATAGAAACTAATAACTTTTTTAATTTTTTCTTAATGATCTTATGATAATCATTGCCCCAGGCATAACGACTAATTTTGGCAATATTTTTTTGTAATGAATGTTTATATGGTGTGTAATAATTCAAAGCAACCATTATTACAGATTCGGTTTCAGGAAATAATTTTTTAATATCAAGCCGCTTATCAACATAATTTTCCATCCATGCCATCTCTCCATGAAATCCGTTATTCAGCCAAGTTTGTAAATAGGTCCGATCTTCCGGAAGATTGTCTGCCGAAGCAAATCCCGTTTTATCAAATCCAAGCTTATTAGCTTGTATCTCTATTAAATTACTTAAATATGCAGAATCCATAAAACAATTTATTTGTTCCGACAAATAATGGCAACTTTAATTTCAACAGGATACGACTTTAGAGTAATCAATATTTCAATTTTTTTTATTGCCATACTCAATTAAATATTGTAATTTTATAAATTGAATTAAATATCATCTTCGAAATTATTTTAATTTTAGTTTAATAAAAAAGGAGTGTGAAATGTATAAGTTAATTGGAGTATCAATAATGTTGAGTCTATTTTTTATTATCTCCCAAACTGTTGGGAGTGAAGCAAATCGTAACCGGGATCAGATTGAGTCAAAATATAAGTGGAATCTGGAAGACCTTTATAAGACAAACGATATCTGGAGATCAGAAAAAGGAAAAATGGAAAAATCTCTTGATAAATTTAAGAAATTCCAGGGCACTCTTAATAAATCAGCGGATGAACTATATGATTGCCTCTCACTATTAATGGACAAAGATAAAGAACTATCACGTCTTTATTCCTATGCCTCTATGTTATCTGACCAGAATACAAAAGAATCCATCCCCTTAGGAATGAAACAAGAGATGGATCAGCTTGCAACAAAATTTTCTTCGGCAACCTCTTTTATCGACCCGGAAATTTTAACCATCACAAAAATCCAAATGAAAGAATTTTATAAAGCAAAACCTGAATTAAAAATATTTACTCAATTTCTCGATGATATTCAAAGAAGGCGGGAACATACACTCGATCCTGTTGGTGAAAAAATAATAGCTAATGCAGGAATCATGGCCGGCTCTCCCGATGATATTTATAGTATTTTCAGCAATGCCGATCTTCCCTATCCTACTTTAAAATTAAGTGACGGCAAAGACGCCTATCTTGATGCCGCAGGATATTCATTAAACAGGGCCAGCTCAATCCGTGATGATCGCCGCAAGGTATTTGAAACTTTTTTCGGTACACTGAAAAAATTTGAACGGACTTTTGGTACACAGCTTTATGCCCAAGTTAAAAAAGATATGTTTTATAAAAACGTCCGCAAATACAGCTCGTGTTTAGGAAGAGCGCTGGATGCCAATAACATTCCTATTTCAGTGTACACAACTTTAATAGATAATGCTCATAAAAATTTACCAACACTCTACCGTTATTTAAAACTAAGGAAACGTATGCTCGGCCTTGATGAGCTTCATTATTACGATATGTATCCATCCCTCGTTAAAAAAGTGAATATGGATTATAATGTAAAAGCGGCGGAAGATGTTATTAAGAAAGCCCTATCGGTTCTTGGAGATGATTATGTCCAAACACTAAATATTGCTTTCGATAATCGTTGGATTGATATGTACCCAACACCCGGCAAGCGTTCCGGCGCTTATTCCAATGGGTCTGCGTATGACATCCACCCTTATATTTTGATGAATTTTAACGGAAAATACGATGATGTCAGCACACTTGCTCATGAACTGGGACATACGATGCACAGTTTTTATTCTAATAAAAATCAACCCTATGTTAATGCGGATTATCCGATTTTCCTTGCGGAAGTAGCTTCTATTACCAATGAAATCCTACTTGCTGATTATGTGCTGGATCATATTAAAAACCAGGATAAAAAACTTTCTCTTCTCGGCAGTCAATTAGAAAGCTATCGCACAACACTTTTTCGCCAAACGATGTTTGCTGAATTTGAATTAAAAATGCATGAAATTGCTGAAAATGGTAAATCACTAACCGGTGATGCTCTTACAAAATTATATTTAGGGTTGCTTAAAACTTATTATGGCGCAGATGAAGGAATCACAAAAATTGAAGACTTATACGGTATAGAATGGGCATATATCCCTCATTTTTACTATAATTTTTATGTTTTCCAATATGCTACCTCTTATTGTGCGTCAAGCGCTGTTGCCGAGAAAATATTACAGGATAAGGGGATGAAGAATAAATTTATTAAGAAGTTTTTGAGCGCTGGAAATTCAAATTACGCTATCCCTATTTTAAAAGGGGTCGGTGTCGATATGACAACATCCGAACCTTTTGACCTCGCTATTAAAAAAATGAATATTATTATGGATAAAATGGAAATAATTTTGGACAACAAATAGTTATAGTATTAAAACCTACTGGTTTTATTGCCAAAGAGGAATTATCATGATCTACTAATAATAATTACAAAAGGGGGAAAATGAGCAAATAAAGTCTAAGTGCGATATCCAGTATTTTACAAAGGTTCCAAAAAAATCATTACATTAAATACTAATATGTAAAGTATTCATACAACATATTTCTATTATTTTGGAACTTTTATAGATTTTGAAGTTTAAATTACTACGTATTAATTATAAGTATTTTCCATTATGTGATGCAGAACACTGAACTTATAGAAGTATTTTTATTATTATTACGCTATAAATAATTAAACAACACAACTTATTTTAGGGAGATATAATGAACTTTTTTAAATCAATCGCAATCCTGAGCATATTTTCAATGCTTTTTCTATTTTCATGTTCCGATACCAGTACGAATAGTGATCCAAACGATATTCCTGCTGATGCTGTAGAATTTCCTTCGGCCCAAACCGCAGCAGAATTTGCAGTAAATACCTTAGATGGTGTTGGAGATTTTGCAGTAAGCTCTTTATTTTATCTTTATGATGTAAAGAAACCGACATCGACTACCGGTGACTCTCTTTACTATCAAGACGGTTGGTGGTATTATTCTGCCAGTACTTATTATAGTGATGGTCAGGCCGGTACAAATTTCAGCATGGAGCTTAACAATAAATATCAATTTTCAAAGAATGGTTCCACACAACAAGAATGGGGAACGGCCGATAAAGTTCATGCGATAGTTGACGTTGACGGGAATTATTCCATAGAAGGCTCTTCAATGGATTTAAAATATTACTTCGATCTAATTTTTTCCAATCTGAATAGTTCAATTTTACCTTTAGTTGTTAATGGTGACGGGTATTATGATTTTCTGATTAAATCGACAGCAGACGGCCAAACTCAGGAATACAGATATTATATTAAATATAAATTTGAAGAACTGACACTTCCTGATGAAGATTATCCTACCGGTGTACTTGTTGTTGAAACAAAAAAGTATAAAGTTAATATGACATTCAATGGAACCAATATAGTTTCAATCGTTGTTACTCAGGATGGTACCACTGTTTATACGATGCAGTATAACTTAGACTATGAAGATACTAAATAAACAGTTAAAAACGAACTACGAAAAGGCAGCTTTTATTCTAAAAGCTGCCTTTTTTTATTAGGAGAAGTGGTATTACATTAACATCCCGCTTTAGAACGGATCGTTTTGTATCTTTTTAAATTTTAGTTATATTACATCGTATTTATTATTATACGATACTATAAATTAGTTTCACATCGTAAAAGCACCTTGTGAGCAGTTTTATAATTATACCTCAACGAAATATTAGGATACAACATATGGATTATGCTTTTAGTTTGGATTTTAAAGTAAGAGATTATGAATGCGATATTCAGGGAATAGTTAATAACGGGGTTTACCAAAATTATCTTGAACATACCCGTCATGAATTTTTATTGGTATCGGGTATTAATTTTGCGGAGTTAGCGCAAAAAAAGATAAATCTTGTTGTGATTCGGGCTGAACTCGATTATAAATATCCCCTGCAAAGCGGTGATTGTTTTAGAGTAACCCTCAATATGTGTCAGGCATCTAAAATCCGCTTCGAATTCCTCCAGGATATTTATCGCCTTCCCGATAATAAAGTAATCCTGAAAGCGAAAATAATCGGAACATCCCTTAATGAAAAAGGACGACCTTTTCTCCCACAGGAAATTACACAGTTAATTGAAAAAACATCGAAAAATACATAGAAAAGGAAAAGTAACCACAATTCAAGCTAAATCTTTATGAATATCTAAATAATGTCTGAACGAAAAGTGAGGAAAATGTCATTTCGAGCGAAGTCGCCTGCCCGTCTCTGACGCGGAGAAATCTATAAATCATTGTAAATGTTAAAGTTAAGATTTCTCCCTATGGTCGAAATGACGAA
>JAUVIB010000456.1 GCA_030592985.1 Calditrichaceae bacterium
GGTCAATTAAATGGTTATCGGTTTCTAAGACAAAAGCCTATAGATGAATTTATAGTTGATTTTTATTGTAAGAAAGTACAATTGGTTATAGAGATAGATGGTGGGACTCACAATGGCAAACAAAGATATGACAAGCGAAGAGAAAATAGACTAAGAGAATTTAGGATTTAAAGTACTCAGGTTTGATGGATATTATTTATTAAAAAACATCACTGGAGCATTAGAATTAATTATGGGGTTTATTGAGGAGATAGAAAATAAAACATCCCCCTATCCCCCTTTCAAAGGGGGTATTCGTGTAAGGCCATTTAAAATAATAAGTTAAATGACACTACTGTCCTAATAATCAAGGATAAAACCTTGCCAACATCTCGACATAAACAATCACTACTAATCTATTTATGTCGTTTCCTTAATATATCCGATATATCCTGCAAAGTACATTCTTTCTCCTGCAATAAAACAATAAGATGGTACATCAAATCGGCGCTCTCTTCTAAAAGACGTCTCTTATTATTATCAATCGCTTCGATTATAACTTCCGTTGCCTCCTCACCGACTTTTTGAGCAATTTTATTGATCCCTTTGTCGAAAAGATGGGTAGTATAAGATCCTTTCGGCATGTTTTTTCGGCGGTCTTTAACAATTTTTTCCAACTCATACAGGAAATCATTATCAACGCCGTTAACCTCATCAAAGCAGGTATCTGAACCGGTATGACAGACCGGACCTGTGGGATGAGCCTTTACCAATATAGTATCCATATCGCAATCGAGCAGCATTTTATCAAGCAATAAAAAATTCCCTGAAGTCTCCCCTTTGGTCCAAAGCGTTTGGCGTGAACGGCTGAAAAAGGTTACTTTTCCTGATTTAAGAGTCTTGTCATAGGCCTCTTTATTCATATAACCCAACATCAATACAATCTGACTGGCGGCATCCTGAACAATAGCGGGTATGAGTCCGCCACCTTTTTTAAAATTGATTTTCATAATCTCACCGTAATATGTTTTTCATGAAGGTATTTTTTTAAATCAGGTATGGGGATTTCGCCAAAATGAAAAATACTGGCAGCAAGGGCGGCATCCGCTTCACCCTTCGTAAATACATCGTAAAAATGTTCTTCTGTCCCCGCCCCTCCGGAAGCAATTACCGGTATGGGCAGCGAACGAGACAGTTCTTTAGTAATATCAAGGGCAAAACCATTTTTTGTGCCGTCATGATTCATGGAAGTTAATAAAATCTCTCCGGCGCCCCTTTCCACTGCTTCCTTTGCCCATTCAGGCGCATAGCGCTCCGTGGGCGTCCGACCTCCATGAACATACACCTGCCACAGATTTCTATCAAAACGCGTATCAATGGCCAGAACCACACATTGGCTTCCAAAATTTTTAGCGATACGATCTATTAATCCCGGCTCTATAACTGCAGCAGAATTAATAGATATTTTGTCAGCGCCGGCTTCAAGGAGGAGGGACACATCTTTTTCACTGCTAATTCCACCTCCAACCGTAAAAGGGATATTAAGTTCAGCGGCAATTTCTTTCACCAGCTCGGCAAAAGCATTACGCCCCTCAATGGTCGCTGTAATATCCAAAAATACCAGTTCATCTGCGCCCTGTTCCGCATAGGCGGCTCCAAGTTCCACCGGATCGCCCGCTTCCCTTATATTTACAAAATTAACACCTTTAACGGTCTTCCCGTCACGAATATCAAGACACGGAATAATTCTCTTAGTTAGCATAAAAATGGTTTCAATTCTTCTAGTTTTATTTTATTTTCGTAAATCGCTTTACCCACAATTACAGCGTCAATTTTCATCTCACTCAATTTCTCAATATCACTTACTTTGCTGATCCCGCCACTGGCAATCAAATAGATATTCGGTAATTGTTCTTTTATCTGCCGGTACATATCAAAATCCGGTCCAACCAGCATTCCATCCTTATCCACATTGGTTGAAATAGTATATTTGAATCCTAATTTCCAGTAATCTTTTAAAAACGGAATCAAATCATAATCCGAGTTTTCCTGCCATCCCGATACCGCAACCTTACCGTCTTTTGCATCTGCGCCGAGAATAATTCGTTCCTGGCCATATTTCTGCAACCATGAGAGGGATAATTCGCGGTTTTTTACGGCAATACTGCCGGCGGTTATCTGTTTTGCGCCGCTGGAAAAAGCAATATACAAATCTTCATCGGATTGAATCCCGCCACCGAAGTCGATATCAAGTCTTGTTTTATCGGCTATTTTTTCCAAAATGCGATAATTAATGAGACGCTTTTCCCGCGCTCCGTCAAGATCCACCATATGCAGACGTTTAATACCGGCGTCTTCAAACCGCTTGGCAACATCTAAGGGATCATTGTTATATATTTTTTTTGTGTCGTAATCTCCTTTGGAGAGACGTACACATTTCCCATCAATAATATCAATGGCTGGAATAATTGTAATCATTTATATCCTCAAAAAATTATTTAATAAGCGAACGCCTGTTTCAGCGCTCTTTTCCGGATGAAATTGAGTAGCATAAAAATTATCTTTGTGTATTGCGGGACTAAAATCCACAATGTAATGGGATTCGGCAACAGCATACTCATTAGACTCTGCATAATAGCTATGAACGAAATAAGCATAACTATTTTCTGCCACCCCTTGAAATAATTTCCCTTTTAAATTATAGACGGTATTCCAGCCCATATGCGGAACTTTATCTTCAGGGGGAAATTTTTTAACCTGAACGGGAAAAATATTAAGGCATTCCGTATCCTCTTCTTCACTATAGGCGCACATCAACTGCAAACCGAGACAAACGCCCAAAATAGGCACGGTTAAACCTTTTATCAGCTTATCGAGTTCGCGTTCCTTTAAATAGGCCATGGCGCTGCTCGCTTCACCCACGCCGGGGAAAATCACCTTGTCGGCATTAGAAATAACCTGAGGCTCATCGGACACAACGGCTTCCACATTCAGCCTTTTTAGGGCATTATATACCGATTGAACATTACCGGCATTATATTTTATTATGACAACACTCATAGAATACCTTTTGTGCTGGGTATTTGATCGCTATCCGGATTTATTTTCACAGCAGACTTAACGGCCCTGGCAAATCCTTTAAAAATGCTCTCAATTTTATGATGTTCGTTTTCCCCTGTCGCTTTTACATACAA
>JAUVIB010000404.1 GCA_030592985.1 Calditrichaceae bacterium
AGTAATACGATCTCTGTCTTTATTTATTATACGCACAAACTAAATATTGGGATTTCGTTAAGATTCCCATTGGTCTAATACTTCAAAATATGATTTCTTCAGAAATCTAAACCGTCGTCCAAGCCTATGAAAGATATTTTTGGAATTTCCCTCTCAGATGTAGAGTTTCAAATGGTTCATGTATTTGAAGCAGACAACTTGAAAACCATTCAATCTTTGAAGAATTACTCTTTTCTTCCAAATACAAGCTTTGATAACTCTTTAAATCCCGACAATCTAACCTTCATATCAGACATTATTGTTAAATATAAAAAAGAGAATCATATTTCGGATATAGGACTCAATTTTGCCATCCCGGTCAATTTTGCCATGACAAAACGTATCGCTGTTCCTTTAGATTCCACTGAGATTGTTCTATTTGATCAAATTGAATGGGAATTGAATAATTATCTTGGTAGTAGCAAAGCTGATTATAAAATAATAAAGACAAATAATGAAGTTGTATTTGATTCATATAAAGAACTCCTCATTATTGCACTTAAAAAAGATCTAATTGAAAATATCAACATCCTGGCAAAAAAAATAGGCGCCAGTTTAAATTTATTAAGCCTCAATATATTTTCTGTAGAAAATTATCTAAAAGCAAACGATTTGGTTAATAAAACTGAAAACCAGCTAATATTTAAAGTGGGTAAATACCATCTCGATACTTATTTGTACATTGAAGGTGAATATTATTTTTCATTTACAGACAGTGTTCATAATTTTAATATTGAAGATGATGAAAAGAATAAAAAAATATTAATGCTCGCCAAAGACCGCCATAAAAAATGTCAGAATCTTTTAGAGCAAATGCCGTTCAAAACGGAACCGAATATACAGACTTTTATCTATGGAAATGGATTAAATCAAACTAATTTTAAATTGATTTCCGATAACTTCTCGGAAAAAATCAATAAACTACCCTTAGACCAAACGTCCGACTTTCATAATTTTGATAGTGCATTTATAGAGACGCTGGGCATTATTTATTCCCACTCTCAAGAGAGTGTTTAATTTAGGAGGGGATTCTATATGGATAAATATAATTTATTAGATGCGGACGATTTTTTTTCACAGATAGATCCGGAGAAAAAGGACAAGCAGGAAAAGGATCAGGATCCCCCAAAGGAAGAACAACTCCCCACGGATGAACATGCAACTCCTCCCGACGAACCCGAAATTACTGACAAGCCGGATGATTTAATTATTAATATGGATGGTGAAGCTGAAAAAGACAATTTCGAAGTGATAGACGAATCTTCTATTAAGATTGATTCACTTAAAACGGATGTAGCTGAGGACATCTCCGTTGAAATATTGGAAGATGAACCGGATATTGATGATGATTTCGAAACAACGGACGAGCCTCTTCCCGACGAAGATGTTGAAGAGCCTAAACAAGAATCTCAGGAAGAATTTGTTGATGACTATTACATTGAAGCACAACAGGAAAAAATAAATTTTAAACCAATACTAATCGGTATCGGAATTATTATTGGTTTAGCTATTATCGCTTTTATTATATTTTCAGTATTTTTCGGAGATAAGGATGAGGTTAAGCCGCCTGTTATCGAAGAGATTAAACAACCATCGCCGGAAGAGCTTAGAAGATTAAACTTTTTATCATCCGTCGCTAATAAAACATCGTTCAATCTAAATAAGTTTACCGATATTCTTAATCTGCATAATAAGCGTGTAAAAATATCCAGTGTTTATCTTTATGGAGAAGAGTTTATATTTGAGGTATTCTGTTCTTCCAGAGATGACCTTGGAAAATTTAACATGGAAATTAGAACTAAATTCTCCGATGGCAGCGTTAGTTTAGTTTCATCACAGGTACGTCCGGGAACAAAAGGCGGGATTTTCGGTGTTTATACTGTCACAATAAGTAATATATCCACATCCGGAAGGGATAGTACCATAAATTTCAACTCGGAGAATGAGTTCAAAAATTGGTTTTCTGGAGAAGTTTCGCAAGCGAATGTAGAATTGATTTCATTGAAAAACATAAAATCATTTACAAATAGCAGCTTTAGAGTTCTTCAATTTGAAGGGACTGTTAATGGAGATTATCAATCCTGCTTTAATCTGATAAATTCATTGAACTCTGAAAAAAGAAATATTGAATTTCATAAATTGACCGCTAATTCAAGAAATCTGAAAAGTTTCAGTAGTAAAAAATATCAGCTGAGTTTTATCATTCGTTTATATCTTTAACATGAGGATTATTTCCGGGATTTATAAAGGGCGAAAAATAAAAAGCGGTGACGATAATTCCATTCGCCCAACCACTGATCGGGTTAAAGAATATATTTTTAATATTCTACAGGATTTCCCACAAAATAAATCGGTCATTGATATGTTTTCCGGCAGCGGAAATCTTGGCATTGAATCTCTTAGCCGGGGCGCTGAAAAAGTTTATTTCATAGAAAGCGCTCTTTCTTCGCTTCGTGTTTTAAAAAATAACTTGTTCGCCTTAAATATCGATGCCGGTAAATATGAAATTATCAACATGGATGCCTTGCACTTTTCAAAAACTGCCAAATTAAAAGCCCGGCTTTGCCTGTTGGACCCCCCGTTTGTATATCCGCCTCTGCAGGAATTATTGGATAATATTTTTGAAAATCATATTCTATCCGATAATGGTCTATTAGTGCTTGAACATGAAATTTCTAATCCCATTGATCATGAAAATCATGCTTATGAATTATTACAGCAAAAAAAGATCGGCAGAAGTTTAATCAGTACATTAGGAAATAGGACAGATGAATAATAAGAAAATAGCAATCTATCCCGGAACATTTGACCCTATCACTTTAGGACACCTTGATATTTTGGAACGCGGTTCAAAATTATTTGACAAGATAATTGTTACCATCGCCGTAAATCAATCCAAAGTGCCTCTTTTCTCCATCGAGGAGAGAATAGAAATGATCCATGATGCTATCACCCCATACAATAACGTTACAGTGGAAAAATTTGAAGGATTATTGGTGGACTTTGCCACCCAGCAAAATGCGTGTGTTATCTTAAGAGGATTGCGGGCTATATCCGACTTTGAATATGAATCTCAAATGGCCCTTATGAATCAACATCTCGCCGATGATGTTACGACACTTTTTCTTATGCCCAATGAAAAATACACCTATTTAAATTCAACAATTGTAAAAGATGTTGCTAAATTTGGCGGAAATGTAGAAAAATTTGTAACTAAACTCGTAGTAAAGAAACTAATAAGTAAATTTAAAGGTATGTAAAATGAATTTTATAGAAAAAATACGCAATAAAGCAAAACAGAATTTAAAGACAATCGTATTACCGGAAGGTGAAGAACCCCGCATGATTGAAGCAGCCGCCTTTTTAAAGAAAGAGAATTTGGTGACGCCTATTCTGCTCGGAAATCCTGAATCGATTTCTGCCAAAGCGGCAGAATTAAACACAAACCTAAGTGATGTTCAAATTATCGATCCATCTTCCGCCAAAGAAACTGAGCAGTTTGCGGAAGACTATTTTGAACTGCGAAAACACAAAGGAATAACCCGGGAAGATGCAGCGACAACAGTAAAAGATCCTCTGTTTTTCGGCGCTTTTATGTTAAGGAAAGGAATGGTTGA
>JAUVIB010000309.1 GCA_030592985.1 Calditrichaceae bacterium
GAAAAATAGTAACACTATCGATATTAATTTTTGGAATGATTACTGCTCCTCTTAGTGGTTACTTTGACGGAATTTATATTGCAATTCAAACATTTTTATCCTATTTCCAAGGACCAATATTTTCAATTCTTTTACTTGGTATTCTTTGGAAACGAACAACTCAATGGGGTGGTTTAGCTGGATTTGTAATAGGAATTTTATCTTCATTTCTTATGTACCAATTTGAAGATTCATTATTCACAATTCAAGATCCGTTCCTCTATGTTTCTTGGTGGTCGTTTGTTACAGGATTTGTTGTTACAATAATTGTTAGTTTATTTACAAAACCATACACTGAAGAGCGTTTAGCCGGATTAGTTTATGGATTAGATGAAGTAAATGAATAGGAGAAATATTTATGTTAAATTTTAACTGGTTAGCAGATGTAGATATAGATTCCGCAAAGTGGATATTTTTAATTTTATTCATTTTTATTGGTGCGTTAGTACTTTTCATCCCGAGTAAATTTATTTATGAAGGATTAGAAAAAATAAGATGGTATCACAATCTTAAAATTTGGGCAATTGCTTTATTAGCATTTATTTTCTTAGTCTATTTATATTTTTAACGAGAGGAAAAAATGGAAAAACCAAGTTTAGAATTCATCGAGAAACAAGGAAAGCTACGTGCTGCACAAATAAATAATGCACTTGGACTATTTATTTTGTTTTTCGGAATTGTAGTAATAGCTGCAATGTTTTTTACTGATACATTTATTGGACAAATGACCAATTTAGCTGCAGGAGTTCTCCTATCCTTAATTGGTCTTGGAATGGTTTTAGTAGCTCGCAAAACAATTAAAAGTTTTTCGTAATTTATGAACAGTATATATTTAAAAGAAAATTGGAAATTACAATTATCCGAAAAAATAAATTCGGATGATGTAGATATTTTAAAAGTTAGCTATGAAACAAATTCATGGTTAAACGCTGAAGTACCATCTACAATTATGAAAACTCTTGTGGATAATGGAGTTCATGATAAACCATACTTAGGCATAAATCTAAAAGATATTTCTAAAAATTCTTTTAGTGGAATACTCAATTTTAAAATTGAAAATGTTGAAATAAATAGTCAGTAAGAATATTCAATCGCTGACTATTTTATTGAAACGATTTGATCGAAATCATTTTTCTAATTTTATGAATAATGTAAATTTGCTCTTAAATAAATGAAAAATCTGCCGGGCAAGTTTTTAGGGATGTTATGAGAAAAATAATATTCATAGCTTTTTTGATTATAATATATAGTACTGGTGTCAGGGCCCAGGCTGAGTTATTTAAAAATCAGTCAAAGATTTTTAAAAAGCAAAAGAAAATTGATAAACTAAAACCAGGATGGAATAACGATTTGATAGCCACACTGCATCTAACACAAACAGTTTATCATAAGTGGAAATCAGGTGGTTCGGATATATTTGTCTGGTTTATTAAGAGTAATGGAAGTTTTATCTTTGACACGACTTCATGGAATTGGACAAATGATGGTAGTTTTGTTATCGGTTTTTCTAAACAGGGAAGCGAAGAAATTAGAAAAATAAGCGACCAAATACTCTGGGAATCTGTGTTAACCTATAAGAATAAAAAATACTTAAATCCCTATTTTTCTATGGATATACGTACACAATCAGGCCCTTCTTATAATTATTCAAGTGAAAGCAAGACGATGGTTTCCAGCTTCTTTGATCCGGCTTATATTATTAATGGTCTTGGTATAGGTTATAATCCTCAGAAAACTTTTAGGATTCGTTTTGGTTTGGCGAATCGAACCATTATTACAAGATATTTTCATGATTATGCGGAAGGGAATGCCATAAAATTTGATTCGGGAGTGCAATTGGCTGCCTATTTAGAGAAAAAATTTACCAAGAATCTATTAGTCAGATCAAAACTACAAATATTTTCATCCTTTGAAAATATCGAAGATGGAAATATTTCCTGGGATACTAATTTTGAAGCATCCATTACAAAGTATATTATCATAAATTTTCAGGCTTATATAATTCTTGATGCCAACGTATCACCCTATACACAGATTAAAGAAGTGCTCAGTGTTGCTATAAAATATAAAATCATTTAACAGTATTAATTTTTTAGGAGTTGTTGTATGAGAGGTAATGCACTTATCGGTCAGTCCGGAGGTCCAACATCGGTTATAAACTCAAGTTTGTGCGGTGTAATCCAAAAAGCCGCTCAATCGAAAAATATTGAAATGATATTTGGAATGCGTTTCGCTATAGAAGGATTTTTAAATAATGAAATAATAGATTTAAACGTAATTGATCCGGAAGTGATTAAAGGATTGAGGCATACGCCGGGCTCAGCTTTGGGTTCATGTCGTCATAAATTACAGGAAGAGGATCTACCAAAAATATTAGAGTTATTTCAAAAATATAATATTCGCTACATTTTTTTAATTGGCGGAAACGATACCATGGATACGATCCATCGGGTTGAGGATTATTGTAGAATTCATGATTATGATCTCATTGGCGTTGGTGTTCCAAAGACAGTAGATAATGATCTCTACGGTACTGACCATACTCCCGGATTTGCCTCAGCAGCCCGTTATGTGGCTTTATCTACTCAGCAGGGAGGCGTTTTAGCAAGCGATATGCAGCGAGTGGATAAGTTTGTCATACAGCAAACAGTAGGACGTGATGCCGGCTGGCTGGCCGCTTCATCGGCTTTGGCACGTAAAGGAAAAGGGGATGCACCGCATCTTATTTATATTCCTGAAAGGCCTATGAATAAAGATAAGGTCGTAAACGATGTAAAAGCAGTAATTGAAAAATATGGCTGGGCTTCAGTTATCTGCGGGGAAGGAATAACCTGGGAGGATGGCACACCGGTTTCAGCATCGGAAACAAAAGATAAGTTCTCCAATGTTGAATTTGGTGCTATGGGTGGCTCCAGTGCAGCGCTGAATTTACATCAACTCATTAGTAAGGCGACCGGATATAGAGGTGAGTTTCAGATTACCGAATCTTTGCCTATGAGCGCTATCGATAGAGCCAGCAAGGTTGACTTGCAAGAAGCATACGATTGCGGTGTCAAAGCGGTTGAATTAGCAGATGAGGGCGTTACGGGGGTTATGGTATCCATCGTACGTGAATCGAGTGATCCGTATAAAGTTGTTTTGAAAACAGCAGCCTTATCAGAAGTAGCTATCAAAGCCAAGCCCATGCCCGATGAATTTATTGCTAAATCAGGTAATGATATCACGGATGCTTTTATTGTCTATGTAAAACCCTTGGTTGGAGAATTGCCAAAATATTCAATTCTGAGATAAAAAAACTATGGAATAGGAAAAATAAAAATGTATGAGATTGTGAATTATTCTGTAGACGATTATGAGGTGATTCGTTTACAAGATGCTGAAAAAAAGGCCTACGTGGATATTGTACCTGCATTGGGCGGTACAGTTACCGCAATTGTTCTAAAAAGTCCCAAAGGAAGCGTCATAAATACACTATACGGAGATACGCTAAAAACAATTCATACGGAAATCGGGGGATATGCCGGACGTATACTATTTCCTTATAATGACCGCATTCCGGAAGGGAAATATGTTTATAATGGTAAAACCTATCAATTACCCTGCAACAGCAGGCGGGGCGACGGTTCCATTCATGGATTGATCTATAACAGAGAATTAAAGGTAGTATCCCGGGAAACTAATGATTCCGTGGCGAAATTGATTTTGTTGGCTGAATTAAATGAGACCGATTTTCCGGAAGGGTACCCCTTTAATATGACGCTTCAATTAACCTATATTTTAGATAAGAGCAGTTTTTCCATAAAATTTAAAATTAACAATAGGGGTGACGAAACAGCGCCTTTGGCAATGGGTTGGCATCCATATTTTGCTCTGAGCAGTACGGCTGATGACTGGACTTTTTACCATAAAGGGGATAGCTATGTAGAAGTTAGCGATAATTTAATTCCCACCGGTAATTCACCTTCCGTTAAGAATACCATTTTTGATTTTGCAGAGGGAAAACCTTTTGGAGCGGAAGAATACGATATTGCTATAAGTGCGCCAAATGATGGTTACATGCGTTTATCCGATGGTAAATTCCAAATAGATATGACTTTTGATCCCTCATTCTTCAAATATACCCAAATTTATATTCCGCCTTCCCGCAAGGGGTTAGCGATTGAACCGGTGAGTGGGGCAACCAATGCTTTTAATGATCCTTCCCTTGGGTTAAGGGAAGTAGCTCCCGGAGATGAGATCAATACTTATCTGAAAATTCAGTTGAATGAAGAGTAACAAAAAAGGGCGTTGATATCAACGCCCTTTTTAATTTATATAAAAAAAGAGCCGGAAAAATGGAGATAACAATGATAGTTAGAATTGTTGTACAGTACCGACCCTTTCATCCTAATTCAATACTAAACAACAAACACCTAAAATTGTTCCCTTAAATTATAAAAAAATGTGATTATTATTGTTTTTAATCGTTTGCGGAAAATTCGGAGAGACGAAATATTTGCAATTTAGAGTTAAAATCCGGGATTTAAACTTATCTCAATATTCCGTCATAAATGATGAAGTTAATCACTAGTATCTGTAAAGATATATAACTCTCGGATAAAATCCGAGAGTATGGAAAAAGCGAAATTCATGATAGTCTTTTACAAATCAATAGCCCGGTTTTTTTCGGCAGATTGATAAGCGGCATCCACAATCTGCATAACAATTTGTCCTTCTTTTATACCCGGTGAAGGGGTTTCCCTGTTGCGGATACACTCGATAAAATGACACATCTGGCGGGTATAAATGATCTGATCACAGTGCTCTTTCC
>JAUVIB010000238.1 GCA_030592985.1 Calditrichaceae bacterium
AAAGTGAGGAAAATGTCATTTCGAGCGAAGTCGAGAAATCTATAAATTATTGTAAACGTTAAAGTTAAAGATTTCTCCCTATGGTCGAAATGACGAAAAATGTGACTTTTCGTTCAAGCACTATTTATGATTTCTTGCGGCACCTTCTGCAATATTTGAGGGAATTAAAACAGCTGCTCTGCGAATTTGACCGGTTAATCTATAAAGCTCATCTTTTAGAAACAACATAATAGTTTTATTAACTTCTACTACAAGTTCTATTCCATTTTTCCATACTTCCAAATCTTTATGTGTTTCATTCTCTACCACCAATCATTAATTACAATTCACAAATCACTATTTAAACTTTTTCATAGAATGTATCAGGGTCTTGGGGATTATAATGTTCACTTATCCAGAAAAAAGTATACAGCTCTTCGTCACCTATGTTTGTAATATTATGTGTGTACCAAATTGGCATATCTACAAATGATGGATTTTCTCCGTCTAAATCGAAACTTAATATTTCATCTGTGCCAATCCTTCGTAACTCAATTCTGGCCTTACCCTTAATGACCGCAAAACGCTCTGCTTTTCGTGTATGATAATGATTTCCCCTGGTAATTCCGGGGACTGTTGTAGAAAAGGAAACCTGTCCCCCACTATGAAGTTTAATCGTTTCAACAAAAGAGCCCCTGTCATCAGAATGTTTAGTTAAATGAAATGGAAAAAAACTCTTATAATCGATATAGCATAAAAAAGTGTTGAATAGATTCCTTTCGAAAGGATTATCTAAATTGGGAATGATACCCTTTTCAAAATAGTTATCTTTATATTCCTTAAGTAAGGCAAGCACTCTTGACACTTTGATTTCTTTTGTAAATGAAACCTGGTAGTTAGTAATTAGTGATTGGTAACTGGTGACTGGTGACTGGTGATTGGTGATCGCTTTATAAAACACCTCCGCCAACTCATTTATATAAATTAACTTAACTTCTCCATCCACCTGAACTTCCGGTTGCTCCCCATGGGTTAATTGATGACAAAAGGTTGCTATGAAGGAATTATAGTATGGATTACCAAAAGGACCAAATACATTAGGAATGATTAAGGCTGTGAATTTGGTGTTATTTTTTTCAGCCCACGCTTCAAATAGTTTGCGTCCGTCCCGTTTGGATTTACCATAAAGATTATCCTGCTCTTCCTGGGTGGATGAAGAGAAAATAATATGAGGTTTTGAATCGCTTGCATCTAAAACGCTTAAAAATGTTTTAATCAGACGAATATTTGTATCATAAATAACCTGCGGATCACCATGGCGGTTCATAGCTGCTAAATGTACAATTGTATCACATTGTTTGACAAATTTTTGCAAATTAGAAACGCTATCAAAAGACTCATCTTTAAAGGGAATTAATTCTATTTCATCTTCTTTAAGACTCAAATAGTTGTATAAATGAGTCCCCATAAATCCGGATTGTCCGGTGATACCTACTTTTATTTTTTTCATTATTTTGTGATTAGTAATATAGTGAATAATTAATAGTAATTTGTAATTGATTAATAGTAAATAGTAAATGGTTACTCGGAAGTTCGTTAGCTCGGTGCTGGATACTCGTTTCTCATTGCTCGGTACTGGTGATTAATAATTATTTTATATTTTTTTCTTTTGTCTTTTATCTTACGTTATTTTATCTGTGATAATCTGTCTGATCTGTGTCATCAGCGTTCTATTCTCTATCCCAATCCATCCACAAGCCCTTATCAAAACGGTAATCATCAGCGATACTTTCAGATAAGTTAAGATTAGAATATATAGTTAACATCGAATCAGGATCCATCGGTTTTACTCCATTTGCATATCCGGGGGGAATATATAAAATTTGTGGTTTTTTAGCGTTAAGGGTAAATGTAGACGGTATTAAATCTTTTGAAGGATTATCCCAATCATCAATTTTTACAGCAGCAATTAGAAAAGAACCCTGATTGACATAAAAATATTTTTGTTCAATCTTATGCCCCTGCCAGGCGCGGATCTGGTTATTAGTAACTAGTGATTTGTTATTGGTGATTTGTGAATGGCTATTGGATATGATATAAAAACGTTTGATTTCAGACATATCAAAATCATTTAAAAAAGTTAGTTGGCCACGTTCGTCACTATGTATGCCACCGCTAATTATGTAGGGTTTGTTTATCATTGGTAATTTGTGATTAGTTATTGGTGATTAGTTGCACAGTTGCTCGGAACTCGTTGGCTCGGAAAAACATGAAAACATTACTCGGTGCTCGATGCTCGATACTCGGTTGCTGAGCCTGTCGAAGCATTATTTTGTATTTTTTACTTATTATTATTTTAGTTTTTCTTATCTGTGTTTATCCGTCGAATTTGTGTCATCAGCGTTCTATTTCTTTATCTTCTGTTGAATATAATCAAGAGATAATAATAATTTTTTAGTTTCTTCCACATTCAGGCGATTGGTATTATCTGAATTATAATCCTCCGCTTCGCTGAACTCCGACTCTCCTTCCACAAAATATTTATTATAGTTTAAATCTCTTATATCGGGGGGTACACGGAAATATCGGCCATGATCTTCGGCAATAGCCTTTTCTTCCCGTGTCAAAAGGGTTTCGTAGCGTTTCTCTCCATGACGGGTACCGATTATCTTAATTTCATTATTTGCCTTAAAAATTTCTTTTAATGCTTTAGCTACCGTTTCAATAGTGGCTGCCGGCGCTTTCTGTACAAAACGATCTCCCTGATTACCGTTTTTATAGGCGTATAAAACCAAATCAACCGCATCTTCTAACGACATCATAAAGCGGGTCATTTCGGGATCGGTTATAGTCAATGGTTTTCCACTTCTAATTTGATTCACAAAAAGCGGAATGACCGATCCTCGGGAAGCCATCACATTGCCGTAGCGGGTACCACAAAAAGTTGTTTTTCCTTGCAAGTTAATCCGCGCCTTGGCTACCATTAGTTTTTCCATCATTGCTTTGGAGAGCCCCATAGCATTAATGGGATAAACCGCTTTATCAGTGCTTAAGAAAATTACTTTTTCAACTTCGCTGCTTAAAGCCGCATTTAATACATTTTCTGCCCCAAGCACATTGGTGCGAATTGCTTCCATAGGATAGAATTCACAGGAAGGCACCTGTTTGAGCGCTGCCGCATGAAAAACATAATCCACACCACGCATTGCCTCATTAACACTGTCATACCCCCGAACATCACCAATATAAAATTTTAGTTTGGGATTATTCAGTTTAATACGCAAATCTTCCTGTTTTTTTTCATCACGACTAAAAATACGAATTTCTTTTATATCCGTATGCAAAAAACGGTTTAAAACCGCGTTGCCAAAGGATCCGGTTCCGCCGGTAATTAGTAAAATTTTATTTGAAAACATGTTTTTTTCTTTCGTAATTGGTGATTGGTTAAATGGTTCTCGTTGCTGGTTACTCGTTACTGGTTTGCTCGGTGGCTCGGGAACTCGTTACTCGGTGCTGGATGCTTGATAAAATATGTTTAGTTGTTTATTTGTTGAGATGTTTAGAATGTCACAAAGTTATGGGGTTATGAAGTTATATGGTAACATGGTGAAAAATGCTGAGTTGTTAAGTTGTTTAACTGTTGAGGTGTTAACTTCTTGTTGCTCGGGACTCGGGACTGGTAATTTGTGATTTATCAAACAATCCATAAACAACTATTTTTCCATTCTCCTACATCAAATCTATTCAGGATTATTACTATTATAAACGATTATCTTAAAGTATTCAGGATCTGTTATATATTGGATATTTATATTTTTTTCTTTAGCAAATTTTGCGATTTTAAACAAACCCCGCCCCATTTTTTCAGCCATATTATAATCCCGAAACATTTGACTTATTAAGGGATTGCGATAATAGGAAATTCCGTTTAACGCTTTATCTAAGTTTAAAGTATTGGGTAAGCCCCCCGGTGAGAAGAGTTCCAAACGATTGAAAAATAAATTTAGTCTTATTTTTTGACCAAAAACTGACCAATCTCTGTGAGAAAATGCATTTACAATCAATTCCCTCACTATAAACGGTTCATAATCATATTTGTCAATTCTACGTGTCTGCTCCTTATTAAAAGCTGCCTTCTTACCGGAATTAAAGGTAACAAAAATCTCTGACTGACTAACCAATGATGGTAGATCAGCAGCAATACTTTTATGATCTAAAATTTCCGAATCGAGCGTTTTACCGGAAAAACGGTTTAATTCTATACCTGACTGTGGTAATTTGCCACCTATGTTTTTCCCAAAAAACAGCATTCCAACAATAGTAATATGACCACTTTCTGTTAAAATATCAAGATTTATTAACTGTTCGGAAAGCAAATCTTCATCAAACTCAATTTTCCTAAAATCTGTACAATAAATTTTAAATTTTAATAAATCTAAATCTTTAAGGCTGCTATTTTGAATTGTACTAATTTCAAAATGCAATTTACCCCCTACCTGAAACAGGCGAACGAGTTCCTCATTTGTTGGTTCAATACTTACAGACCCTACCCTAATATAAAACTTATTACTCTTTTTTACTTTATATGGTCTATATTCCCCTTTTGGAATATTTACTTTATAGATAATTTTTTCATTGATTTTAAAGGGAATAATCTCAGGAATCAAAGATGGAGTAATATTATTTCGACAAATATTAACAATTTTTTCTTCTACCTTTTTTGAAGAGACACCACTAACTATACCGGAATCTTCCACCCCAATATAAATATCACCACCTTTGTAATTAGAAAAAGCAACAACTTCTTTGGCAAAACTCTCACTATGGAAACGTTCGGACTTAAACTCCACTAGAGAACTTTCTCCAAGCTCAATAATTTGCTCCAATTGTTGTAAATCCATAATCTTTCCCGTTTATTGCAGTTAAAAATTGACAAAGTGAGGTTATTGATTAAATGGTTAAGGGTTTATAAGGTAACAAGGTGAAAAATGTTTAGCTGTTGAGATGTTAAATGGTTGACTTCTTGTTGCTCGGGGCTCGGTGCTGGATGCTCATTACTGAGGGCTGACTGCCCATCTCTGTCGGGTCGATGCATTATTTTATCTTTCTAAATTCATCTTTAGATAAATTCAGAATTTTCAATAATTGACTTTCAACTCCGGGCGAGACATCTTTTGAACCATGATTTGGCACTGGAAAGGTGTTTTTACCATCAGAAAAAATAACATGTGAGCCTTTTTGACGCACAACCTGATACCCAAGTTTTATTAATCTTCTCTCAATATCCCTATACTTGAACGGCATATTTTTCTTGCATAAAGATTAATTCATTCTTAATTATTCGTTCATCATTTATTTGTTCAAGATGATAGTCCATTATCATTTCAACAACATTTTTCAATTCCGAAATAGCATCTTTCTCTGAATAAGCAAAAGCGAATAAATTTGAATGCCCTTCCACCCTGGCGAGATAGCCATCTCCATCTTTTTCAATTATTGTTTTCATAGTATTTATTGTGTAATTAATTTATATTAACAAGATTGTCATTTTTATTAAAACAACCAATATTTCTGGTTAAATCCAATTATTTGTATTCCTTAACTCACACCCATTTGAAATTTATCTCAATTTAAAATGCTAACGATTAGTCAAAATTTAAGATTTGATATTAACTAAATCAAGTTTTTGTATTATTT
>JAUVIB010000424.1 GCA_030592985.1 Calditrichaceae bacterium
ATAAACTGCTCTTTTTCGACGATATTGTACAATATTTAAAGGTAAAAGGAGAAAAAACACCAAATCGTTTAGAGGCAACGGATTATGCCCGCATACCGGCAAGTTCTCTTAATATTCGCAATAAAAGCAGGATAGCTGTTATCAACTGTACCGGCGTCATTGCTTCGGGTATCGACTCGGATGATCCTTTTTACGGTAAAAAGGCAGGAGCAAAAACGATCGTTCAAAATCTTAAGAAAGCGACCAAATCAAAAAGCATTAAAGCTATTATACTGAGAATTGACAGCCCCGGCGGTTCCGCTCTCGCTTCCGATTTAATTTGGAAGGCTGTAAAAGATGCTGCTGAAAAAAAACCGGTCATTGCTTCTGTGGTAGATCTTGGCGCTTCAGGAGGGTATTATATTACAACACCGGTAGATTCTTTTTTCAGCGCTCCCGGCTCTCTAATTGGCTCTATTGGAATTTATGCAGGAAAATTCAGCATCCGCGGATTATACGATAAACTGAAATTAAAAACAGAAAGCATTAAAATTGGAGATAACGCCACACTCTTTTCGATTATGGATCCCTGGAGCAAACGGGAAAGAGCTATTATTTATAAAATAATTAATGATTTTTACGTGAATTTTGTTCAAAAAGTGGCGGATGCCCGCCATAAAAAATACGAACAAGTGGATAATCTTGGTCAGGGTCATGTTTGGACCAGCGAACAGGCGATGGCCAATGGATTAATAGACGATGTCGGCAATTTTTATGATGCCTTAGATGCATTAAAAGAGAAAGCGGGTATTAATGAAGATGAGTCGGTTCGTCTGAGTTACTATCCTCAAAAAAAATCATTACTCGGAAATATTATGGGAAAAGTTGAAATAGCTTTATCTATTCAAAACAATCCCATAAGAAGTCTTATTAGACAATTAGAAAAAATACAAAATAAACCGATGGCGTTGATGCCATATAAAATAGTTTGGTAATGATGAATTCTAAAATATTTACAATTTCTAATTTTTTTAGTATAATACGTATTTTCTTTATCTTCCCTTCCATATATTATATCAAAAATGGAGATGGAGTCAGTCTGCTCATTTTGTTGATTTTTGCTATGGGAACCGATTTCCTTGACGGTTTTCTCGCTCGTAAATTAAATCAAATTACGGAATTAGGGAAAATTCTTGATCCTCTTGCGGATAAAATATTGATGGCCGGTGTAATCATTGCTCTATATTATTATCAGGATTTTCCTTTATGGTTTATTTTTGCAATTATTTCGCGTGATGTTCTCATTTTGACGGGTTCTATATTACTCATAAAAAAATCAAAATACGTATACCCTTCAATTATTATTGGTAAGTTAACCGTAACCATTGTTTCTTTAACGATTATTGCTTTCTTCCTTGAATTTTTCACTATATTTGAGTATGGGGTTTACATTTCATTACTGGCTTTGATTATATCTATTAGCCTTTATTTTAAAATATTTATTAATAATTACTTTAATGAGAAATGATACCAAAACCAATCCAAATAATAGAATCTTACACCAACGTTAAACCAAAAGCTGCCATTATTCTCGGGAGTGGGCTTGGGCCTTTGCCGATACACTTAACAATAAAATTAAAATTCCCACAACCAAAATTCCAGGATATCCCAGGTCAACTGTAAAGGGCCATCAGGGATTTTTAGTTTTTGGATACTGTAATAATATCCCCTTATTGGCTGTTCAGGGTAGAACGCATTATTATGAAGGATATTCAATTGACCAGGTAACTTTCATTGTCGATATTTTACATGATCTTGGCGTTAAATTATTAATGGTAACCAACGCGGCAGGCGCTGTGAATGAACGGCTTAATCCCGGGGATTTAATGCTGATAACCGATCAAATTAATTTAATGTTTACTAATCCGTTAATAGGAAAAAAACTAAATAATAAAGGAAAGACGGATTATTATTCCAAATCTTATTTTGAAAAAATTGAATTAATTGCTATAGACAATAAAATTGCACTTAATCGAGGTGTTCTATGTGTCTCAAGCGGCCCGACTTATGAAACAGCGGCGGAAATAAAAATGATACGGAAATTTGGAGGTGATGCCGCCAGTATGTCAACCGTTCCAGAAGTTATCGCTGCCAATAATCATGGAATAGATGTTATTGGGATATCATGTATTACAAATTACGCAACCGGTATCGGAAAACATAAATTATCCCATGAAGAAGTTACAGGGACCGCTAATAGGGTACAAGAAAAGTTTACAGATTTAGTGCAAGGAATCATTAGTAAAATATTTATTAATTTATAATTTGGTTTGCTTTTAGTTGAAAAATCACTATTTTGTTGTGTTCCGAAGCTAAAAAATATTTATCTCTATTATAAAACAAATCACTTGAAATCATTATGTGATAGGTTGTTAATTCGTTTTTATGGCAAATAAGTGACGAACATCATAGATTTAATGAGAAAAAGTTTTAAGTTATTTTTACATTAAAATTATAAATTAATAATATTGGAGGACTATATGCAGAGGATAAAATCAACAATATGGATGTTTCTTTTTCTGCTTATCTATTCGACCGGCTATTCGCAGTCATCTAACCTAAACCTTGCAATCAGATTAATTGATCCGGTAGGATTTCAGCAGGTACTACTATCCGATTTAAATTTATTGGATATGGGTACGTCAAAAGATTTATTTGAAATCGTATTAACAAATTCTGGTAGTACAGATTTAAATAATTGTATAGTAGTCTCTACTCTTTATCAAAATGGGAAAGAACTGTTCAAATCAACAAGCGATATATTTGTGATTCCTCCGGGAAGTTACCGCTTTACAAATGCTCAAATTGCTAATGAGGGGGTAATTTTAGATCCAACAAGAGATGAGACACGGATTAAGATTATCAGTACCGATGTTAATGACGATATCGCGGATTTGCAGCAGGGAGCATTTTCCAGCGGCAAATTAGAAGCAGGAAGTTATCTCCTTCGTGTGGATATTATCGTTGACGGGCAGCATACAACTTTTGATGAATTAACCATTTCAATAACAAATCCCAGTTATATTCAATTAATTGCACCGGGTAATATGGGTGGATATGGATCTCAGACACAAGTATATGATCTGTTTCCTCTTTTTCAATGGAACGGAAACGGTACTTATTATCAGGTAATGGTATATGAGAAGAGGGATTTATTGCAATCGAAAGAAGACATATTAGCAGCTACCCCCAACTGGGTTTCAGAACGCCTGCAAGGACAACTATCAATTAAATACCCCATTGGAAGCAGCGGCGTTAACGGAGCTGTCATTCCATTAGAATATGGAAGAAGCTATGTCTGGCTTGTTAAAATGTTTGTCCCGGCAGCCGGCGGCGGGGTTACCGAAGTACTAAGCGAAGTCTGGCAATTTTCAATGGCTGATCCCACCAATAGCGCTAACCGTCAAGAATATATTGCAGCGAATGAT
>JAUVIB010000394.1 GCA_030592985.1 Calditrichaceae bacterium
AAATCGTGGATTACAATTGATGATAGAGAAATTCAAGACCTATGGTACAATTATCTCTATTTGTTGAACTCGGCAACAAAACCCGGTGCCATTGCTCCCGGACTGTTTTCTCCTTGGATTGTTAATGATAAAAGTGTTTGGAACGGCTCATATACTACTGATTATAATTTTCAGCAAAATTATGATGCTGTCTTATCTTCAAATCATGCCGATTTAATGGAGGCTTATTTCTCATCGGTTGAACGTACTTTGCCAAATGCCCGGGAAATTGCTAAAATAATTTACGACAAGAAAGGTCTCATATTCCCTCACGAAATGTTTCCGATTGATGCAAAAGGGAAACCAGTTGATGAAAAATCTTATTATCGGATTGAAACTCCTTATTTGCTTCAACATTTTTGGGAGTATTATGAATACACGCTGGATGAAAAGTTTTTAAGGGAGCGGTGTTATCCAATTATTTCCGAGTGTGTAGAATCCATGGTTAATTTATTTATTTTGGACGATGGTAATGGCAAATATTCCATACCCAATTATCAATCTCTGGAACACCCAAAATCGCCACTTGCGAAAAACGGGACGCCTGAATTAGGCTTTTATCAATACATTCTTAAAGCAGCGATTAGTGGTGCTAAAATTCTAAACAAGGATAGCGACAAAGTGGCGAGATGGCAAGAAATCCTTGATGGATTGCCTGCATATCCCACAACGCGAAATCAGCTCGGGAAAATATATCTCGACTGTGAAATAGATGACGATGCATGGAATGCCGCACCCCCCGTGGAATTAAGACATGAAGGCTGGAAGCCTGCCACCGGACCTTGGTTCTATTATAGTGCAAGACCATCCAAGTTAAGAGAAAATACCGGAGCCTGGATGTATTATAATTTGCCAAATAGTTTAATGCAAGTCTGGCCCTGTGAGCAAATTGATATGGATTCGCCTGCCGATGAACTCTTGACCGCCATAAGAACCTGGATGACTATAAAACTTGAGGGTACAAACAATATTGTTTCGCATCACGTCATTGCTTCCCGGCTCGGTATCGATTCTTATAATGATTTTAAACGGGCGTTATCTTCGCGGGCGTTGCCCAATGGTCTTGTTACAACAAAAGTAAATAAGTTATCTAATGAATTTGATTACGACTGGGGTTATTTCCGATTTTGGACGTATGGTCTTTTTCTTGAGAATTGTGGAATTCCATTAGTGCTTAATGAAATGATGCTGCAAAGTCATAATAATACAATCAAACTTTTTCCAACACTCAACGTTCACAGAAGAGCAGAGTTCCATCATCTAAGAGCACGGGGCGGATTTTTAGTCTCTGCAAAGGTTGATCGCGGATTTGTTGAGTTGGCCGAAATAGAAGCTACTGTTGATAGAGAGTGTCGTGTAAGACTTCCATGGCCCTATAGTGTTTTAATTATTGAAAATATATCATCAGGAACTTCCGTATCGGTACGTGAAGAGGGTAATGATATTGTTTTTGAAGCCAAGGCAGGAAATATTTACAGGATTACTCCCAAAACCGTGAGAAAGTAAATTTAAGACCTGTTTTATTTATAATCGGAGAAGAAAAAAAGATAAAATCATCTTTTATTTTCACCTAAATAGTATCCGAACGAAAAGTAAGGAAATTGTCATTTCGAGCGAAGTCGCCTGCCCGTCTCTGACGCGGAGAAATCTATAAATTATTGTAAACATTAAAGTTAAAGATTTCTTCCCGACGCGTCGGGATCGAAAAGACGAAAAAAGAGACTTTTCGTTCAGGCACTAAATAGAGGGAGTTAATATCTCCGGTACAGAAGACAACTTTTTACTATGAATATAGACTAAGAGAATTAGGATTTAACGTACTCAGGCTCTATGGATACTATGTATTAAAAAACATCAATAGAGCATTAGAATTAATTATGGGGTTTATTGAGGAGATAGAAAACAAAACATCCCCCTTAACCCCCTTTCAAAGGGGGATCAGTGTAAGGCCATTTAAAACAATAAGTTAAATGTAAAATATATTAAAATTTTGACACAACCTAATTCATAACAAGGATATTTAATGAAAGGTGCTACTATTGGAAATATTGATATTGCTGTAATTATCGGTTATATACTATTAATCGTAGGAATCGGGATTTGGGCCGGATTGAAAAAGAAGAAACATGGTGACGGATCTTCTTATTTTCTTGCCGGCGGAATACTCACCTGGCCGATAATTGGTTTAGCGCTATTCTCAACAAATATTTCCACCGTTCACTTAGTGAGTCTTGCTCAGGAAGGCTATATAAACGGATTAGCTTACGGCGCTTTTGAATGGATGGCTATTTTTGCTTTGGTTATTCTTTCATTCTTCTTTGCTCCGTTTTATATTAAATCGAAAGTCACTACCCTACCGGATTTTCTTGAAAAACGTTATTCCTATCATTCAAGGGATTGGCTGGCAGTTTTATCAATTATATCAGCAGTTTTTATTCATATTGGATTTACTTTATACACAGGGGCAATAGTACTTGAAGGTATATTTGGTATCAATAATGAATTGGTATCGATTTTCGGAATTAACATTGAAGTTAGATTTTTACTAATCGCCTCAATTGCTGCGATAACTGCTTTGTATACAATTATCGGTGGATTGTTAGCTGTTGTATTAACAGAATCGATACAAACAATTGTTCTTTTGGCAGGGTCTATTACTTTAACATTTATCGGATTGGACTATGCAGGCGGTTGGTCTGAAGTGGTGAACTCAGTGGAACCAGTGAAAATGACGGTACTACGAAGCGCGGATGACCCAAGCGGTTTACCCTGGTATAGTATATTACTCGGTTATCCCGTTATTGGAATTTGGTATTGGTGTGCAGACCAGACAATTGTACAGCGTGTATTGGGCGCTAAATCGGATTACCATGCACGTTTGGGGCCAATATTTGCCGGATTTCTGAAATTATTACCTGTTTTCATTTTTGTGTTTCCCGGGGTGATTTGTTTTGTTTTAATTCAAAATGGTACTATTCCGGCGCTTAAAAATGTTAATGGCAGTGATACCTTTTCTCATCTTATCACTCATCTTCTACCGGTTGGATTAAAAGGTGTTGTTGCAGCGGCGTTATTAGCCGCTTTAATGAGTACGGTTTCAGGAGCTCTCAATTCAATGGCCACATTATTCAGTTATGATATATATAAACGATTAAAGCCGGAAATCAATCATGAAAAATTAGTAAGAATTGGGCGAATTGCAACTTTCATTGGAATGTTAGTTGCTATTTTTTGGTCACCGTTGCTTGCTCATTACGATAGTATTTTTCAGGGAATTAATACACTTATATGTTATATAGCGCCTCCGATTACAGCAGTATTCCTGTGGGGAATTCTTTCGAAAAAAGCATCGGCCTACGGGGCAAAACTAACTTTGTATCTCGGATCGCTATTTGGTTTCATCGTTTTTATTATCGATTGGAATAAAAATGCAGATTGGCTCACCTGGCTAAATTATGACATTCCTTTTATGATCATGTCCTTCTATCTGTTCATTCTTTCCTCTGTTGTATTATTGATTGGCTCATATTTTTAACCGCATATTCATACAGAAGAAAGTTCTGCATTAGTTTGGTATAAATCTTTTCTGATTCTTAAATCGGAATCAGATATAAAAAATTGGATATTCATAATTTCAACAGTTGCATTATTATTAATGACAATTATTCTATTTATGATATTCTAAGAGAACACCAAAGGAGT
>JAUVIB010000112.1 GCA_030592985.1 Calditrichaceae bacterium
ACAGTGGCGGTTTCGGCAGGAATCATATTCTATACGCTCAAATCCGCATTGATCGCATTTATATTTATGAGATCCAAGCGAAGCGGTACGACATTGCATAATGTCATATACTTCTTTTTTCTGATGGTGGGGAACGTTGTGTTTTTTTAAATATTCAGGGAAATATAATCTGAAAATATCGGCAGCTTCGTATTTCGGTTTATCATAATGGATGTCATGTAAGTGATTATCTTCAATATCAGACGATATTTTCATAAAACACCGCTATTTATTTATACCGAAAATCCTACTTCTTTGTATAACAAAAACCTGCCGAAGGCTTCGTCCAACGGTGATGATAAGCCGCTGCAAAAAACTCTGGCGTGCTATATCAAGCACCAAATATTTTAATTAAATCACCAAAATTCCAAAAGGCGACTGCACTTTTTGCAGTCGGTTTGATTAAATGGTTATAACCCTAGAACACATATATAATTACTATCGTAAGAACAACATTTTCTTTGTCTCTTGAAAATTTCTTATATTAATTCTATATAAATATACTCCACTCGGTAAATCCTTAGCAACAAATTTTATCGCGTGTGATCCTGCGGGAAATTGCCTGTTCAGTAAAGTTTTTATGCTTTGTCCAAGCATATTAAATACTTCTATCTTTACTTTATCTTTTTTATGTAATTTAAAATTTATGGTTGTTGAATGATTGAACGGATTAGGATAGTTTTGAAATAATTCATAATTCTTTACATTACTATTCTTTAAATCATCCATCCCAGAAGTAACATTTTTGAAATGTGTATCTGCCCATATTAACATCGAATCCACCAAAGAAGTAGGCATAGAATGACCAGAACTATGTGTATGATAAACTAAAGGAACTTGTGAATAGTTTTGAGTAATCCAATTAACAAAACTTTGAGTCATCGGACCAGCATACCATGGATCATTGGGATCTACTGCAAAGAATAAATTCATGGAAGCCTGAGTATAACTTTGGTAATGGATACCCGCCGTATGAACAGGGCCTGCTTCTAACCATTTAGTTCTTACACTATCAATAATAGAGCCATCCCCTTCATTTAATGGAAACTGACATAGGTATTGGGCAGTTGTATCTGGAGTAATTGCAGATGCATATCCCCAAAATGCATATTCAAACGCATAAGATTGACTTGGGGGTGTATAGATAATATTTCCTGAGCCAGGCGGGTTTTGTCTTGCTTGACTATTAATTGAGTTTATCACGAAAGAATCAAATAAACTACGATGATCTATATCTCCTGAAAAAGATACTATTCCTGAGAAAACATCTCCCCAATTATAACCAACGCGAACAGCACCACCTCCACCCATTGAAAATCCACCAATTATAAAAACCTCTCGCATATGAGTTTGACCTGATCCTTGAATTACGTTATAAGTATTATTAACAAAGTTTACAGTTTCAATGGCAATATAGTCGCCATAATTGCCATTAACACCGGGGGAGTTCCAGTATATACTACGAGTATAAATGCCACCACTTCCATCAGGAATAACAATTAACATTGGTTCAACTGTGCCACTATTTAGCAGAGATTCCAATTCTGATCGAAGAACTGGCATAGAACTTGGAGACACATTCCAACCAGGAAGATAAATCATTACAGGAAGCGGGTCTGGATAAACTGTAGAATCTGGTCTGTAAACATAAACTGTTCGGTTTTGATTCAGAGCCTGACTGAAAAACTGCTTTACTTCTGTATTAACCTGTGCAAAACCTACATCAAACATTAGAAACACAATGAAAATGAGTAATAATTTTTTCATGACTCCTCCCAAAGATTTAATAGGTTATAACATATAGTGTTTTATCCGCAAAGTTTAACAAATATTTACATTTACCCCAAAGCCACTTTGCGGATAAAATCGAGTTGAACAAAACCGCACTAAAGGCAGCCATCTATAATATGGGGTTTTTATCTTTGGATAATATACCATTAACAGGTATTGATAATATATTTAACAAAAAAGGTAAGCGACAAAATCATTAAATGCAAAGATTATTTAAATTTTTACTTCCCGGCATTCTTGATAATTTTAATTTTTTAAGTTAAAACTAAATTTTGGACATTCCTTTCTGCTTACACCATAAATTTAGCGTTAATTCAATAATTATTCTTCCAATTTTTTAAATTTCATATCAGGATGTATTACAGTACTTAAGATTTTCCGCAAAAGACATTATTTCCCCAACAGCCTGCATTTGACCTTTTTTACAATGCGGACATAGAGTAATGTCAACCCCAATAACTTCCTTTATCAGTTCCAATGTGTCCTTTTTAGTGGATTCAACATAAACGGCGCCAAGTAGTTCCCGACAGATACGTATATTTTCTTTACGATTACGGTTTCCCAAAAAACCATAATATCTTATTTTCATAAATTTTTCCGGCAATACATGTAAAAGAAATCTGCGAATAAACTCATCTGCCGATAAGGTTAATTGTTTTTCAATATTTCCGTTTTCCCTGTCTTTATAATTAAAAATAACGGTTCCGTTCTCAACAGAAACGATACGATGATTGGCAATGGCAACGCGGTGTGTATAGCGGCTTAAATATTCTAATACTTTTTCAGGACTGGAAAACGGTTTTTTAGAATAAACAACCCACTCTTTTTCCCAAAGTGAATCCATAAATTTTTTAAATTCCCTTTCCCTGGAAAGATGTTCTATTTTACCTGGGAAAATAAGTTCGCCGGTATCATAAGCTTTTTTAAGATAATAGAGGTATTTACCGCGAAACTTTTTAGACAGTGCAATAACAGAAAACAAAAAATCATCTTTTGAATGAATCCACTTCTCTTTATCTTCAGAGATCGCCCCTGCCGGAATAACACAGTGAAGATGAAAGTGATCCATCAGAGTTTGGGTCCATGTATGTAAAACAGTAATAAATCCGATTTGACCGCTTAATTCACCTTTGCCAAACTCCGTAAGTGTTTCACTAACCGCTTTAAAAAGAAGATTTAAACAAACATTTTTATTACGTAAGACAAGTGGATTTAGCGTATGTGGAAGTGTAAAAACATTGTGGAAATAATTTACATTTAATATTTCCGATTTTCTTTTTTCAACCCATTTTACCCTTGCTGTGAACTGACACTTCGGACAATGTCTGTTACGGCAGGAATTATACACTTCTGTTTCATAACCGCAATGATTGCATTTATAAATATGTCCGCCAAGATGTTTAGTACGACAAACTACTATATCATGAATAACTTTTAAATAATGTAGCGGTAAAGGGTGTCTCTTTATATATTCATCGCCATACATGTGGAAAATATCGGCAACTTCATAAGTCTGAATTTGACTTTGATTGGGATTACACATATTGATTCCCCTTACAATACAAAGAATCCAGCGGACTTTGAACCGACATCAGATGTTTCTTGGATAAGTGCAGATACTTAACCGTTGTTCTTATGGAATTATGTCCAAGCAGCATCTGTATACTTTTTATATTACATCCTGATTCTAATAAATGGGTTGCAAAAGAATGTCTTAAACTATGAATACCCCCTTTCCGATTAATAGCGGATAACTCAACGGCTTTGTAGTACGCATTTTGGGCTACATTAACAGAGATATGATTACTCCTTTTTCTGTTAGGAAAAAGCCAAAAAGAAGGTCTGTAAACTTTCCAATATAAACGCAATTCGGTTAAAATGTTTTCTGAAAGAATGGTATATCGATCTTTATTTCCCTTGCCTTGTTCAACGCGGATCATCATCAGGGAACTGTCAATATCTCTGATTTTTAATGACACCAGTTCACTGACGCGTAAACCGGCTGAATAAGCTGTTTTTAAAAGAATCTTATTTTTTAATATTTTAGCGCTGTTAAAGATAAGTTCAAGTTCATCCTTAGAATAAATTTGCGGTAATCTTTTCTCTTTTTTACGTGGAGGAAAGGATAAATCTAATTTATCTAAATTTAAAACCTGAAAATAAAAAAATTTAAAAGCACAATAACATACATTACAAGAACTCCATGCTAATTGTTTTTCATTGATCAAATATAGGATATAGTTTTGCACTTGTTCGGCAGAAAGTGTGTCGGGTGATTGATTATAAAACAGAGATAAGGACTCGATTGATTTTACGTAAGCTTCTTGTGTGCGTGGTGAGAAATGTCGTAATTTTATCTCATTGATCATTCTTTGACGGAGCGGCGTCATGATACCTCCTCATTTGGCTAAATGGTTAATTATTTATTGGGAGGTATTTTACTTTGGACTGTGAAGAAATCAAAGATTAAATAAAAAATAATGAAAATAAATTTGGTAAGACTACCGCGGAGCGGTTTAGTTCAACATATATTAGACCTACTATTTTCCATGTTATAAAAAAACTAATTATGAAATATTATGGATAGCAAAAATTCCATATATTTCTATTTATTTGTTGTTTATACGGAAATAATTGCTTATATTAACACATTATTATGAATACTAATTTAGTAAAACTAAATGTAAGATAAATAATTCTTTTAATAATAGCAAGGTCGTTATGGCAAAATCTCAATTAATAGATCAAATGCGTGACGCCATCCGCCGTAAGCATTACAGCATCCGAACCGAAGAGGCTTATATCGGCTGGGTGAAAAAATTCATCTTTTATCATAAAAAAGAACACCCCGCAAACCTAAAAGAAAAAGATATAGGCGATTTCCTTACCCATCTTGCAGTTCAAAAAAATGTTGCCGCTTCCACCCAAAACCAGGCCCTGAGCGCAGTTCTCTTCCTCTATAAAGAAGTGCTGCAGATCGATTTAAAGCCCTTGCCCGATTCCGTCCGCGCTAAGCGTCCTCAAAAGTTGCCGGTTGTGTTTACTGTGGAAGAAGTTAAAAAGGTGTTGAGCCGCATGGACGGCGTAAATTGGCTGATGGCCGGTCTGATGTATGGCGCCGGATTACGCTTGATGGAAACCGTTCGACTACGGGTTCAGGATGTTGATTTCGGATATATGCAGACACTTGTCAGGGATGGCAAGGGTCAGAAAGACCGCATCACGATGCTCCCGGATTCGTTGAAACAGCCTGTGAAGCAGCATATCGAAAAGGTGAAATATTTACATCAACAAGATTTAGAGAATGGCTATGACGGAGTTTACCTGCCTTTTGCTCTATCCCGGAAATACCCCAATGCCAATCGCGAATTCAAATGGCAGTATGTTTTTCCGGCAAGAAACCTCTCCAGATATCCGCGTAGTGACAATATCTATCGTCATCATGTTATTGAAAGCACCATTCAAAAAGCAGTTAAACAGGCTATTATCCGCGCCGGTATAAATAAAACGGGCAGCTGTCATACATTCCGCCACTCTTTTGCCACCCACCTGCTGGAAAACGGTTACGATATCCGCACCGTTCAGGAGCTGCTTGGCCATCGTGATGTACGCACAACCATGATTTACACCCATGTCCTGCAAAAAGGCGGCAAAGGCGTTCGCAGTCCTCTTGATGATTAGTTCATTTTTGTACTGTATTATGATAATTTTTTAGATTTTACGTTTCTGATTATGTCTTTTACTCAGTTAATAGTGACTTAACGTTGATTTACAATTAGTTAACGCAATCCCCCCGCGTCTGAGCCGCTGTGCTGCAGTTTACCCGCCTAAGGCGCGGCCTGCCTATGGCATGGCCCGAATCAGTAAGGGGAAGGCTTAAAAAAGAGGGTATAGCTATAATTCTTGTATTAACTATAATTTCTATCTTTTTAGTAAATATGCATTGCTCCCCTTGCTCTAATTTTAGGGAAAGGGGCCGGGGGATAGGGTCATAAATTGGACATAATTCCACCAATTAACATATTTCGTATTATTGTTACACCCTTAGCCTGACGGCTATGGGGTAAGTGGGTTGTTTCCCTTTTACATTCAAGAAATTTATTTATTGTTTGCTGATCTAAGGACATAATCAATTAATGAGTAGTTCAAGACAACGTATGTTGGACACCTTCGCGTTTAATACTCCGGACAAGATTCCCGTAGTTTATCATGCTTCTCCGGCAGGACTCTATGTCCATGGCAAAAAACTTCTTGATCTTTTTAAAAAATATCCACCTGATAACCCGGTTAACTTCCATACTATTCCTTCTCCGCCTGCCGGTACCATTGACAATAATGGCAGCTATCACGAAATTAGTAAAGATGAATGGGGAACTGAATGGGAATATCTGATATACGGAGTATATGGTCATCCTAAGAAATATCCTTTCGAAAATTGGGAAGAAGCCGCGGACAGCAAGTTCCCGTCTCTTCCTGTGATTGACAGTGTAAAGCTGGGGGAACAACGCAAGGACTATCTTGTTTTCTCGGGTTGGATATCCATTTTCGAGAAGTTGCACGCGCTGCGGCCAATGGATGAGGTATTGATGGCTATTCTGACGGAGGACCCGGCGCTCATGCGTTTCCTGGATCGATTAGTCGAATATTGGTTAACCGAAATTCATAGCATGATCGATGCCGGAGTTGATGTCATTATGTTTGCAGATGACTGGGGTACTCAGCATGCTCCTCTCATCTCACCGGCGTTGATTCAGAGCATTTTCATGCCTCGCTATAAGACTTTGATGAAGCCTGTTCACAAGGCCGGGAAAAAAGTATTTTTTCACCTATGCGGTTTTTTAGGAAGCACCCTTGATGATTTGATCGATCTGGGCATTAGCGGGTTATGGCCGCAGATAAAGCTCTTCGAGTCAGATCATACGTATCATGAGAAATGCATTAAAAACAAAGTTACCATTTATATTCATCCGGATCGTCAATATCTTATGCCAAAAGGTTCTCCTAAAGAGATAGATACGGCCATTCGCAGATACGCAGAAAAGTATCATGACTTAGGCGGTGGCGGGATTTTTTATATAGAGATCGAAAATGACGCACCTTTCGAAAACGTCAAGGCCTTAATTGAAGCCGTGCATAAATGGCGATAAAACCATGAACCGATCCAGGCTTGTCTGCTGCCCTTTTCCAAAGAACATAGCTTCGCAACTTGATTAATGTATTGTAAATCGACAAGCTATCGTTTAAACCCATGCCGCAGGCATACAAACACGAAGATTTAAAAACAATTAAAGAATGTTTTTTAGCGTTAATGAGTTTTCTGCCACAGGTGTCACTGCGGCTCGTCCCTTTGGGAGAGCGGCTTATACTCTATTGTAAAATTTAGGGGAAGAGTTTATTTTGAATAATATTTTTCTTCGCGATCTTCGTGATTTTCGTGGTGAATTTTTCTTTTCCTAACATCCATAGGGCTATAAATTTCTATATTTACATAAGATTCTACAGGCAAAGCATATTTTATGGTAGTGCTTGGGAGGTAATGCTGTTTTTGGAGTGTATCGACTTTGTCGATGCTGAATTAACACAGTCAATTCGTTCCAAATTCCAAAGTCACCGGGGACTTATGATTATTACCCTGATAATTATATATATTTAAATGAATTTTACTATAGACAAAGGATAGATTTTTTTCTATCTTACTCAATACTGTTTTAATGAACAAAACAGGTGTTAATTTTTATTACTGAAAGGATTAAAAAATGCCCTCAATATTTTCCGGAAAGACACTGTATTTGGTTATGATGATTATTTTTCTTGGGTTAACTTTGGCCTGTGAACAGCAAAAAGATTCTGATACAGGACAACCAGGAGATTCGAAAAAAATAATCGCCCGCACCTTCAGTTCCGGATTCGATTTATCACACGATACATACAATGGCATGTCTACTGCCAGTGATGGTAAAATTTACTATGTACTATCCTCAGAGTCTTTTGAAATCGGGGCGCAGATGTATAGTTATGATCCGGCCGCTGATAATATTAAACATCTCGGCGATCTTACCGAGGCATGTGGAGAAAAGGATACGAAAACAATTGTTCAGGGAAAGTCTCATGTGAATTTCGTTGAAAGTAACAGTAAACTTTATTTTGCAACTCATCTCGGTTACTATAGCCTTATTGACGGTATGGAAAAAATCGGTATACCGCCTGCGGGATATAAACCCTATCCCGGCGGGCATTTTTTGTCTTATGATATGACCACGGAAAAATTTAAAGATTTGGCAATAGCGCCCCATGGTGAAGGCATCCTGACTATGAACATGGATACTCAGCGCGGTCGTCTTTATGGAATTACCTGGCCTACCGGTTATTTTATTCATTATGACCTGGCAACAAATGAGCTGAAAAATCTGGGACCAATTTCTAAGCAGGGGGAAAACGGCAAGGGCGAAAATTATCGAACCCTCTGCCGCTCCATCGCCATTGATCCGCGAGACGGATCGGTCTATTTCACCACGGGGGACGGTGATATCCTTCGATACAGTTATGATTCGGATTCCATTGAAGCTCTGAAAGATGTTGATATGGAAAAAGATTACTTCGGACTCTACGAAGTTACTTCTCCCGGGCATATGGCCTACAACTGGAGACAAGTGATTTGGTATGAGCCCGAAAATGTCGTTTATGGCGTGCACGGAAATTCCGGGTATCTTTTTCGTTTCGATCCCGCTGTTCCTAAAGTGGAGATTATAGATCGTATAACCTCTTTACCTTCCAAAAAAAGTGGAATGTTTGACCAGTTTAGCTATGGGTATCTTGGTTTTACGCTGGGGCCGGAT
>JAUVIB010000052.1 GCA_030592985.1 Calditrichaceae bacterium
TCTTTGTCGTATCAATTTCTTCAAAGGAAGAAAACACTTTTTACTTACGTTTTCAAAACGATGCGGCGATGAATTTATCTATGTCGATGATGACCATTAATAAATTCCTTAAAAATCGCCGGATCAATAATTTTTTTATAGGAATTTTTATTGGACTCCTGTTAGTCTTAATAGGTTACAATTTTTCTCTGTCTTTTTCATTCAAAGATAAAAGTTATTTTTATTTTAATTTCTCTATTATCTTTTTACTGCTATATACTTTATCCTATAAAGGATATGCCCATTTATATCTATGGCCGGATATTCCCCGGTTAAATCAATTGTCCATTATAATTGCCGTCGGTCTTTCATTATTTTTTTTCCTGATTTTTACTGATAATTTTCTGTTGTTAAAAAAGCGTTTTTCTCTGTATCACAAAATTATAAAAACATTATATATTATTGCACTAATGCTTGTTTTTATTTCCATTTTTATAGATTTTCAAATTATAATTCATTTAATTAATGTTTGTATTACCGTGGGCTTTTTATTCTCATTATATGCCAGCTATTTTTCATGGAAGGGGAAATATTCACCTGCCGGGCTTTTTCTGGTTTCATTGTTGTTTTTGGTTTCAGGAAGCATAATAACCATATTTGTAATCTTCGGATTCTTACAAACCCGTTTATTAACGGATAATGGTTTTCTATTTGGCAGCATTCCCTATGTAATTTTTATGAGCCTGGCATTAACTCAGCGTATAAAAGTATTGAAGTCTGAAAAAGATAAAACCGATAGAATATTGGCCAAAAGCATCGAAAAATTCATATCAATTATTGATGCAAATAATGATATTTTTTGGGAAACCGATCGCTTTTCCACTTTCTGCTATATCAGCCCCAATGTAGAAAAAATTACCGGGTGGAAAGCAGAAGAGTTAATTGGGGAAAAAGTTTTTGACTTATTAAATAAGACAGAAATCGAGAGATTGATAAAAACCTTAGAAATGAGCGCCTCGACAAATACACCAATATCGGGTTATGAATACAGAATGTTAAATAAAGACGGCAATTGGACGATATTCGAAAAAAATGCCCAACCATTTTATAATAAATATGGGAAATTAGCCGGATTTAGGGGAAATGATCGGGATATTACCGGCTATTATCATCAAAAGGAGCTGCTGCAGGAATCGGAAGAAAAGTTTAAGACAATTGTAGAGAACGCACATAACGGAATTATACTTGTGGATAACGCCTTTCATTTTATTTATGTAAATCCACAATTTGAAAAACTTACAGGATATTCTTCTGAAGAATTACTAAATAAAGACTTTAGGGAATATTTAAATACTGATATGAGTGCATTGATAAGTGAAAGGTATAAACAACGCCAGCAAGGCAAAACACCACCGGCTAGCTATGAAGCTGAATTTATCCATAAAAACGGCAGCATAAAGCCATTTAAAATATATGCACAAGTATTGAATAAACCAGATCAAAGACCGATAACCATTGCCCAAATAGTAGATTTATCAGAACAAAAACACTTAGAAGAACAGTTAATACAATCTCAAAAAATGGAAGCCATAGGTACGCTTGCCGGTGGTATAGCACATGATTTTAATAATTTACTTACAGTTATTAAAGGGTATTCTGATGTGCTCTTAATGAGGCTGAAAAAGAATGATCCCAAAAGGAAACACATAGAAACAATACTCTCAGCGAGTAAGAAAGCTGAGACTTTAACGAAACAGATATTAGCCTTCAGTCGGAAACAAATATATCAACCTCAAAAAGTGGACATCAACCTCTTATTGTCTAACTTGGTTAAAATGGCCAATAGGATTATCGGGGATGATATTCTGATTAATATGGATTTAGCGCCTAATTTATCGCTGATTAAAGCTGATCCTGGACAGATTGAACAGGTTTTCATCAATTTGCTGGTTAATGCCCGCGATGCCATAAATCAGAAAAAAAATGTAAAAGAAAAAAAGATTATAATTAAGACACAATTTTTCTATTTAGATGAGACGTTCACTAAAAAATATGTGGAAGCACACATAGGAGAGCATATCGAAATTATTGTTTCCGATACCGGCAGTGGTATGTCTAATGAGGTGCAGAAGAAAATATTTGAGCCGTTTTTTACCACAAAAGACAGAGAAAAAAATACAGGGCTTGGTTTGGCGACAGTTTATGGAATCGTTACACAGAATGAAGGCTGTATCACTGTAAGTAGTCAACTACATACCGGATCCACATTTAAGATTTACTGGCCGGTTGACAATACTGGTAATATTGAAAATAAAGATTGAAAAAGTTTTATAGTTTTGATTATATTAATAGAATAATTTTTAATTACTGAGTTTACTCTAAAAGCAGGATTTCGTCATTTCAACCCTGATTTATCAGGGAAAGAAATAGTATGTTTCGGTGGAAGGATTTTGAAATACTTTTTTAAAAAAAACTCATTGATTTTACTCATTTAATTTAAATTTGTACTTGTTTATGCAAAGAAAACTAAAAATATCATTTAATGGCAGTTTGTTCATAATTATATCGATATTTCTTTCTATTCTCAGACTATTTGCTGTGGAACCTGTGGTTATAACGGATAGTCAGAAAGAGACGCTTATCGGATTAAATTTGGAGATACTGAAAGATGAAAAAGGTGATTTAACCTTAGAAGATGTCTTAACAGATCAATACAATGACAAATTTCAGCCGGTAAAAGAAACTGCTCCGATTTATGGTTTTACGAATACCGTTTATTGGGGCCGCTTTAAAGTAATTTTCAACAAGAAAACGCATAATCCGTCTCTCTTACGATTTAATTTTGCCAATTTGAACTATGTTGATTTTTATCAGCTTAACGTACAAGGGGAATTGATAAAATCTGTAAAAACGGGGAATATGCTTCCAATTAGCAGTCGTGATCAATTAGCTCCGAAAATCATTTTCATCTTAAATGGATCGGAAGAAGAAGAAAATATAATATATTTTCGGGTAAAAAATGAAGCTTCCATGACTCTCTCCTTATCTATAATTTCCGTCTCTGAATTTATGAAAGAAACCCGGATAAGCGAGATATTATTGGGAATTTTTATGGGTATTATGCTTTTAATTGTAGGATATAATTTCTTCCTCTTCTATTCATTAAAAGATTTTAGTTATATTTTTTTTAGTATCTCTGTGTTTTCACTTGCCGGTTATGCTTTTATTTTAAAAGGTTTTGCTTATTTCTATTTATGGCCGGATATGCCTTATTGGAATCAAATATCAATCCCTATCTCCATAAGCTTTGCTGAGTTTTTCTTTCTATTGTTTATTTCTGAATTTCTGATGTTCAAAAATCGATTGCCAAATATTAATAAAATATCTCCGGCATTGTTAGTTTTAATTTTTCTATCAATGTTGGGAGCTATTTTTATTGACTATCTGTTCTTTATTATTGTAATTAATCTTTTGGTTGTTTTGATATTTTTATTATTATTGGTTGCCGGAATAATCTTGTGGTATAAAAATTACTACCGTTCTTTTTATTTCCAGAGTAGTTTATTCGTGTTATTCATCGGTGTGATGATGACTATATTAGTCCGTTTCGGTTTTATCCCAAGTAATATTATTATAGAAAATGGAATAATTATTAGTAGTCCCCTTTTTGTAATTTTAATGTCGCTGGCTCTGGCTGATCGTGTTGAATTTTACAGTCAGGCGAAAGAAATAGCGAATAAAGCGCTTAATGAAAATGAGCAGCGTTTACGAGCATTGGTTGAAACGAGTAATGACATTATTTGGGAGACAAACAAAAATAGGGAATTTATTTATATAAATCCCAGAGTAAAAGATATTTTTGGGTTTGAACCTGAAGAGTTAGTAGGAAAGGATGCGTTTTCGATTGTTAAGCCGGCTTATGTTGACAAAATATCCACCGTGATGAGAGAATCTATTATATCTCATCAACCGATTATCGGATTAGAATATATTGTTTCAGGTATAGACGGTAAAAAGGTTATTCTGGAAAAAAATGCAACACCGGTTTATGATGAAAACGGAAAATATAGTGGTTTTAAAGGAATAGACCGTGATATTACAGAACGAAGGAAGTATGAAGAGGCTCTGAAAGAGTCTGAGGAGCGATTTCGTAGTATTGTTGAAAATTCACCGGTTGGTATTGTTATTGGTGCGACACCGTTTACTTTTAAATATGTTAATTCAAGATTTGCCAAAATGACCGGGTACTCTGAAGGAGAACTGCTTAGTCATGATATAAGCCTGGTGTTAGAAAAGAATACAATGGATTTAGTGGTTGACAGGTTTAAGCGCCGGTTACAAGGAGAAGATGTTCCATCAATTTATGAAATTGAATTTAAACATAAAGACGGGTCAAAACGACTTACGGAAATGCGTGTATCTGTAGGACGTAAAGTGGATGGCAGCCTGACTATTATTAGTCAAATTATGGATATAACCGATTATAAGCGTCTTCAGCATCAGTTAATTCAATCGCAAAAAATGGAAGCAATTGGTACGTTAGCCGGTGGCATTGCCCATGATTTTAATAATTTACTGACGGTTATTAAAGGATATTCGGATATTTGCCTAATGCAAATAGATGAGAATGATGATAGTTTTAAAGAATTATCAGCAATCCGTTCAGCCAGCGAAAAGGCTGAATCTTTAACCAAACAGATACTGGCCTTTAGCAGAAAACAAATTTTTCAGCTTCAGATTGTAGATATTAATAATTTACTTACAGAATTGGAATCGGTTACCCGGCGGTTAGTTAGTGGAACTATTGAAATAGAGATGATCATGGCCTCTGACTTGCCTGCTATTAAAGCTGATCCGGTACAGATAGAGCAGGTGCTGATTAATTTGATTGTTAACGCCAGAGATGCCTTGAATAATGTGACTGATGAGGGTTCTCCCAAGTTGATTACTATTGAAACAGGAGAGGTGATTTTAGATAATTCTTTCCTTGGAAATCGTACAGGAAAGCATGTAGTCATTTCTGTTTCCGATACAGGCTCAGGAATGACAAAGGAAATCCAGGATAAAATTTATGATCCCTTTTATACAACAAAAGAAACAGGAAAGGGAACCGGTTTGGGGTTAGCAACAGTATATGGCATTTTACAGCAAAATGATGCCTCTATTCAGGTGTTTAGTGAACCAGGTAAAGGAACGATATTTAAAATATATTGGCCGGTAGTAAAAATAGATACTGGTTTTCAAACACTATGAGAGGGTAATGAAAGTATAATTTTTTTTAAGAAGTGTAATGATTTTAGATAATTCGGAATGCTCTCGTTTATCTTAATTGTGTTGGGAGTTTTTATCGAAAAGATTATATTGATATTAGTCAAAAGAAATGAGAAAAAAAAGGCGTCCGTTGGACGCCTTTCCTGTTGTTATGGAAATATTAATAATCGCTTACGTGTTTTCCAAAATAATCTTTAAGCCCGTCTACACTTGGGCTCATAGAGTCTTTTCCTTCTTCCCAGTTCGCGGGACAAACTTCACCATGTTCTTCTGTGTAGTTCAGAGCATCTACCATACGTATCATCTCTTTAATATTTCTTCCTAAAGCGAGGTTGTTAATAACCGCATGTTGTAAAACGCCTTCTTTGTCAATTAAAAATGAACCGCGTAAGGCAACTCCGCCGCCTTCCAAAAGAACACCGTAATCTGCGCTGATGCTTTTGGTAAAATCTGAAACGAGTGGATACTGAACCTTTCCGATGCCGCCTTCTTCTATGGGTTGATTTTTCCAGGCGAGATGGCTGAAGTGAGAGTCCGTTGAAACACCAATAACCTGAACACCTCTTTTCTCGAATTCTGTGAGTAATTTATTAAATTCTAGTATCTCTGTCGGGCAGACAAAAGTAAAATCAAGTGGATAGAAGAAAAGGACGACATATTTACCTTTGTAATCTTCCAATTTAAAATCATCTTTAAATGAATTATCCGGCATAACCGCTGTAGCTGTAAATGTTGGGGCCAGAGATGCAACTTGTGCAGACATAATGTTTCTCCTTCTTTTATTTATTTTAATTATTTTAACTTGAATGAGTTCTTTATAACATGCTTGCCTTAAAATATATTCCCATTAATTAAAAAAATTAAATTTTTGGACCAGATCCTATTACTTCAGGAGAAACAAACTCTTCATATTGTTTAAAATTTTCTATAAAATTAGCGGCAAGTTGCTTTGCTTTTTGGTCATAGGCATCCTTATCATCCCAGGTATTTTTCGGATTTAAAATATCTTCCGGAACACCCGGGCAGCTTGTGGGGATATCCAAGCCGAATATGGGATCATTTACATAGTCGACACTATTCAGATTTCCATTCAAGGCTGCGTTTAATAGGGCGCGTGTATATTTTATGGACATACGTTCGCCAATTCCGTAAGGGCCGCCACTCCATCCGGTATTAACGAGCCAGCATTTTACATTGTGTTTGGCAATTTTTTCTCCTAACATCTTTGAATAGACGCTTGGATGGCGCGGCATGAATGGCGCTCCAAAACAGGTACTAAACGTGGCTTGTGGTTCGGTAATTCCCTTTTCGGTTCCGGCAACCTTGGCTGTGTAGCCCAGTAAGAAATGGTACATCGCCTGCTCTGGCGTCAATTTTGAAATAGGAGGCAGGACACCAAAAGCATCGGCTGTAAGAAAAATTATATTTTTTGGGTGATCGGCTCGTGAACTTTCTACAATATTATCTAAATGGCTAATCGGATACGATGCGCGTGTATTTTCAGTAAACGTGTCATCATCCAAATTAGGACGCCTATTAATAGAGTCGATTTGTACATTTTCCAAAACAGTGCCGAATTTTCTTGTTGTGGCATAAATCTCAGGCTCAGCTTCTTCCGATAGGCGAATTACTTTTGCATAGCAGCCACCTTCAAAGTTAAACACATCTGTATCACTCCAGCCATGTTCATCATCGCCGATTAGAGCCCGTTCAGGGTCGGCGGATAGAGTTGTTTTTCCCGTACCCGATAACCCGAATAGAATAGCAGTATCGCCTTCTTTGCCCACATTAGCGCTGCTGTGCATGGGCATAACACCTTTTTCCGGAAGGATGTAATTCAATAACGCAAATGCGGATTTTTTTATCTCTCCGGCATAACTGGTTCCACCGATCAGTATTAGTTTTTTCTTGAGGTTCATCAAGATGAAGGCTTCTGAATTAGTCCCGTCCATCTCCGGTTCCGCATGAAATTTCGGTAAATCAATTATAGTATACTGTGGTTCAAAATTTAACAATTCTTCCCTGTTATCAATGGTTATAAACATATTTCGTACAAAGAGAGAGTGCCAGGCATACTCGGTAATAATACGGAGAGGGACACGGTATTTTTCATTCGTTCCGGCATAAACATCCTGGATGAAAACTTCATCACCCTGAAGATAGGCTTGCACCCGGTTGAAAATACTGTCAAACTTTGCTTCCTCAAAAGGCCGATTTACATCTCCCCACCAAATATTATCTCCGGTAACATCTTCTTTGACAATAAATTTATCATTAGGAGACCGGCCTGTAATACTTCCCGTCCGTACAACCAATGGCCCCAGATGCGCAAGAAGTCCTTCACGACGGCGAATAGCTTGTTCGTAAAGCGAGGCACTGGAGAGGTTCCAGTATTCATAATTTATATTCTTTATTCCTAAAGCTTCTAATCCAACCTTCCTGTTAATCATTGGGGATTCTTTCATTTTTTCTCCTGATAATGGTTAAATGGTACAATTTTATTTTAACTATAGATAGGCTAAATTTAATATGTAATTCAACCTAAAAGGATTTACTATTTTATTATATTATCCTATGGAGATATACGCCATCTTATTTAAGTCGGATAATATTATTTCTGGAAATTTGTTTGTATTTATGTAAAAAATCTAATTAATTTGAAACAATTTTAATTCTGTATAAATAATAACATTTCTTAACTGAATAATATTTCAGATTTACTATTCCATTTATCAGAAAATACGATCTCATCCAACTTTTTACGGGTTCGGGATTTCAGTTCCATCTCTTTTAAGTTATCCGCTAAAACATCAGGACTGTCTAAATATCCGATAGCCATAGCTGTAAAAACTTCGTAATCATCGGGTATATCAAAACTCTTAGCAGCTTCTTTAGTATTCAAGCCGCCCAATTGGTGAGCATAAAGCTCATTTTTTATGGCCTGCATGGAAATATAGGCAGCTGCCTGGCCAACATCATATTGGTACCAGTGATTTACAGAATTATCATGAGAGAAAGTCTTTTTACCTATTAATAAAACTAATACAGGAGTTCTGTAGCACCATAATTGATTGGCTTCCATTAAAGAATTGTAAATCTTCTGCCAGGTTGTACCCGTTCCCTTAATACCAACAATAAATCTCCATGGCTGTTCATTATAACCGGATGCAGACCAGCGGGCAGCTTCAAAGATTTCTATCAATTTCTCTTTTTCAACCGGACGTTCACTAAAAGCACGAGGACTCCAACGTTTCTTTATTACCTTAAGTAAATCAATATTAGTAATAGCTTCCTTATTCATTTTTTCTCTCCAGTTTTGTAAGTTTTTTCTTTGATCGACTGAAGTTCTCATTAATATTTATTGCTTTGGTATAATTCTCGATGGATTTTACAGTGTCTTTTAATGCTCTATATCCGTCGCCAAGTGCATCGTAAGCATAAGGATTTTCTGGCGAAATTTCAACCAATTTTTTAAATTTATCCAACGCTTCTTTATATTTTCCTCTTTTTAGCAGGAAACGGCCGTAATAATAATAAAATTCGAGATAAGTTGAATCCGGTTTCGCATCGTGATTAAGTTGTTCAAAAATATAAGCAACAGAATCCGGCTTATCTTCTTTTTTGTAAACTTGTGCCAACAGAAGCGTACCTTTCACTCTATCCATATCAATGACTATTCTCGAAAAAGTACGCGCTTTATCCATATCTCCACCCATAATGCCGGGAGCAATCATATAAAATTGAGTTAACCGCATAAAAGCTTTAATGTGATTTTTATCTAATGAAATAACTTTTTCATAGGCATGCCGGATTTTAGGAGCTAACCAGGCACGTTTAAATGTTCCGGAGTTTTTGGCCTTTTCTGCCAGTGATTCGCCCAAATAAAAATAATATTCGGCATTTTTATTGTTAATATCAATGGCATTTTCAAATTGGTCAATAGCCTCATCATAATTATCAGTTTTCAAATAGCATTTCCCAAGATAAAAAAAAGCAGGGTCATTATTTTCGTCATTTTTTATTATATCCTGAAATTTAATAATGGCTGTGGTATAATCTTTATGATTATATGAATCTATACCATCGTTTACGGTTGTTCCCGAAATAAGGATAAGCGGTAGAAGAACTATGAATAGGGCGGATGGTACTTTCAAATCAATCTCCTTTAAATATTTTTTAAAGTGATAATAACCGCCTCGGCCGGACAGCCCAAACGAAAGGGCAGCCAATGGCCGACACCGGCGCTTGTATACATTTGTGTATTGTTTTTTCTATATTTTCCCCATAAATATTTTTCTTTAACCATTCCTTCAAAAACACTTTTTCCATTGAATCCTACCTGACCGCCATGGGTATGTCCTGAAAGCAGCAGGTTAATATTATGTTCTGGCGAAATGTCCAGCGCTGCAGGGCGGTGACTCATAATTAATTTAAATGCGGAATGATTATCATGGTTTAATACCTTTTCAAGCGATTTTTGTAAAAACAGATGATTATCAGCGCTTAAGGTTTTCGGATCGTTTAACCCGCCGATAAAAAAAGGCGTCTTCCCAATATTCAATGTAACTCCCTGGTCTAAAAGAAGCGGGAAGGGGCCATTGTTAAATATTTTAACTACTCTATCAAATCCCCGGTAATATTCATGATTACCGATAGAAATAAAACCGCCATAAAGATATCCTATTTGATTAATTATGTCAAGTGCAGTTGGTAATTGAGTTAAATCATCGGCAATATCTCCGGTAATTAAGACAAGATGCGGTTTATGCAGCGCCATAGCCGGTATCATTTCTTCTAAATCGGATAAAGTAAAAAAAGAGCCAAGATGCAAATCACTTAAATGAAGAATTTTAAGACCAATTAAATCCGGAGGTAGATTTTTAAAATAAAAGGGAACCTGGCGGATTTTAACCTTGTTGAAGGAGCCGGTGAAGCCGTAAACGGAAGAGCTGCTTAAAAACAGCGGTAATGCGGCGCTTGCACCTTTGATAAAATTCCTTCGACCCTTGTTCAGCGGTTTGATAATTTTTGCTGTTTTATGGGTTAGCAGTGATAGGGGAAGCGAGATAATCAGGGATATGAAAATTAAAACACTTAATAAAACTGCGGATAAAATAAATGGGAAGGCTTTATCAATGTTAAAAAAAATACTTACAACCATCACAACGATAATTATTAAAGTGAAAAGAGGTAAAAATCGGGCAAGCCGATCCATTATTTTTTTCTGCCAAATTAGCCGGTTAGATTTTCTAAGTAAGTAACGGGCTGAAAAGGTCAAAAGGAATAAAATCCCTACTACTATTGTAAAAAAAAGATATCTACTCATTGTCTATTCACTATGATTTGTTGGTAAACGGATAATGAAAAAGATGTTGTCCAAAACCGCCATATTATTGATAATATTTTTAAATAAAAAAACTGTTAAAACAGTCAATTTTATGTTTACATTAACATCCCAATTAATTGTGGTTTTAATGTGCCAACTGGGGAGTTAGATAAACGTTTCAATCGTTTAATAAAATATTTTTATACTAAATTCACGTTATTTAATATCGCTATCATACAAAGTAACGAAAAATTAATGAAATTTGTTTCGAGGTTTAAGTAAAATGTATATAACAATGGAAAGTTAACCGGATAATGAATACCGATTATCTAAACTTCTCTCTCCCCCCAAAGGGATTAACAAGGAGATAAACCAACGGGGATGCCTTTGGTATAAAATCTACAAATCTTGTTAGGAAACTATAATATAACCTGCCGGAAACACTTTATAACCTTAACGATTACTCTTCCCATTTCGGGTTATCCATACGGCCCATAAATAAAATAGTTCCCGAATCCTTTTCCCTGATAACATAAAAAAACGGATGGTCGGCATAAAAGTGGAAAATTTTATCTTCATCCGGCTCGTTAGAGGTTTTCTCTATACCAACAAGGGTAACGGCTGCCGCTTCCGTTCCTTCTTCATCAACCTGAACAAAGGTCTTATGAATTACCCTGCTGATAAACAGGTCTGCTGTTTTATTAATATGTGAAAAATCAGCCAATCCGGAGGTAAAGGCGTTGGCCATACCGAGAGATTTCAAAACATCATTCATCTTCAATTTATAATTTACGAGAAATTTGGGCATGTCTACCGTCCCGGAGTCCGATTTTAGCTTACTTAAATAATAGCGCCATTGGGTTTCATCGAGAGTCTGAATGAATTCGTTTAAACCATCAATATTTTTAGGTAAAAAGATGAGCATATTAAAATGTTCATTACCGTAAGGCAGTTCAACAACCTGCATAGCATCATCTTTATAATAGTTCAATCTTGCCTGCATTTTCATCATTTTGCAGTCTGTATGATTTCCACTACTTAAATTGAAGCGGCCGTCATAGGTTTTATCTTTGTCAAATTCGTATTTCCAGGTTCCTTTAAAATAGATGGCATTAATCAGGAACATTACTTCATCCCGTGAGATTTTATCAATAATCGTCTTTATCTTTTCATGTGTTTTATCGCTAACCCAGCCATTGATAATATCCACAGAAGCCGGATCTGCAAAATTGAGCGCCGAAATTTCTGCGTCAAAATATTCTATATTTGTATCAAGAAACGATTTTTCCACGCTGAATGTATTGCGGTACCAAATGGAGTTGGCAATTTCGAAGAGCACCTTCTCATCGACGTCGCTTAATAGCTCGATTAAATGGCGGTATGCTTTATTAATTTCATCATTGTTGAGGTTGTCAAATTCCAGAACCTGGCATATAGAGTCGTATGTTGAATTAGCGGCTCCGTTTAAGGTCATGCCGAGGGCCATGGATACGCTTAAGGGTGAGATGAAAATATTTTCTGTTTCATAAAAATTATCAATTTCGCGAAAGAGTTTTAGTCCGAAATTTTTCCCGGATTCTACAATTTCCTTCTCGCTTTGTGATAAAGTAATTTTCTTATAATCCTTATCATCTTCATTGGTCGGAGTTACCCCCTTGCTGCAGGATATAAATAAAACAACTCCTAATAAAAAGATAAAAGACACGTAAAATTTTCTCATGATATTTTCCTTCAATGAAAATTATGGTAAAATATTTTCATTTGTTTTTAATATATTCACTTGTTAACCACAGAAAGTAGTCGCATATTTTTTGCCATAATCAGTTCATATAATTAAACATTAATCTTCCCAGTTCGGCTTATCCATGCGGCCCATAAATAAAATAGTCCCTGAATCTTTTTCCCTGATAACATAAAAAAACGGGTGATCGGCATAAAAGTGGAAAATTTTATCTTCACCCGGTCCGACTGATGTTGTTCCAAATAAAACAGCCGTAACAGCTGCCGCTTCTGTTCCCTCTTCATCAACCTGAATAAATGTTTTATGAATTACTCCGCTGATAAACAGGTCTGCCGTTTTATTTATATGTGAAAAATCAGCTAATCTGGGATTAAAGGCGTTGTCCATCCCAAGAGATTTCAAAACATCATTCATTGTCAATCCATAATTTACAAGAAATTTGGGCATGTCTACCGTACCGGAGTCCGATTTCATTTTACTTAAATAATAGTGCCATTGGGTTTCATCAAAAGACTGAATGAATTCGTCTAAACCATCAATTTTTTTAGGTAAAAAGATGAGCATATTAAAATGTTCATTACCGTAAGGCAGTTCAACAACCTGCATGGCATCATCTTTAA
>JAUVIB010000163.1 GCA_030592985.1 Calditrichaceae bacterium
CAACTCCTAAACGGCATTTCCAATTTACACGGTTAAAAAAAATACTTTTCTCCATACGACATCAAAATCTTACCAAATTTATCTTTAATTACCAAGAATTTTCGTTATGCGGCCGCATAACAATGCTGTAATCGGCTGCAAATAACCGCAGACGGGCTTGACATAACCATCGCGTGCCGGCACACTTTTTGGCGTTTCCGGTTTTCAGATACAGTTTAGCAGTCAACCGGTAAGAACTCCGGGAGATGAGCCGGATGTATTAGTTGCTATGAATCCGGCAGCTTTAAAAGTTAATATACCAAAATTATTACCCAATGCTATTCTTATTTTAAATACAGATGCTTTTAAAGAAAAGAACCTGCAATTAGCTAAATTTGAACAAAATCCTATTAACGATGATACTTTAAAGGATTTTCAGGTTTTCCCTGTTGCAATAACTACACTAACTCGTGAGGCATTAAAAGATGCGGCTTTAAGCGTTAAAGAAAAAGATCGTTGCAAAAATTTCTTTGCATTAGGCATGACATATTGGATGTTTACCAGACCGCTTGATGTAACAAGTGAATGGATAAAACAAAAATTTAAATCAAAACCCGAGATTATTGAGGCCAATATAACAGCATTAAATGCCGGGTATAATTATGCTTTCTCAACTGAGATTTTTACAACTTCATTTAAAATTTCGGAAGCTTCTAAGAAAAAAGGGACCTATCGGAATATTACAGGAAATGATGCAACAGCACTTGGCTTGATTGCCGCTGCCAAAAAAGCTGGGAAAGAACTCTTTTTAGGAAGTTATCCAATTACTCCGGCCAGTGAAATTCTGCATGCATTATCTAAATATCGCAATTATGACGTGAAAACATTTCAAGCAGAAGATGAAATCGCTGGGATTGGTGCAGCGATTGGCGCATCATTCGCCGGCGACGTAGCTGTTACAACTACAAGTGGGCCAGGATTATCTCTTAAAAGCGAATTTATGGGATTGGCCTTTATGCTGGAGTTACCACTCGTTATTGTTAATGTACAACGTGGAGGACCCAGTACCGGATTGCCCACAAAAACAGAACAATCAGATCTTTTACAGGCAATGTATGGCAGGAATGGTGAAGCACCTATTCCTATTATTGCCGCAAAAAGTCCTGCAGATTGTTTTAGAGCGGCATACGAAGCAGTTGAAGTTGCTTTTAAGTATACTACACCGGTAATACTGCTATCCGACGGATATATTGGCAATGGAGCTGAACCCTGGTTGATTCCTAATCCTGAAAATTTACCGGAAATTGATATAACATATGCCGATAATGCTGAAACTTTTTATCCTTATGAACGAAATCCTAAAACGTTAGCACGGACTTTAGCAATACCCGGTATGGCAGGATTTGAACATCGTATTGGAGGTTTGGAGAAAGAAGATATAACAGGTAATCTTTCTCAAGATCCTGAAAATCACCAACTAATGACCGAATTAAGAGCAAAAAAAGTGGAAAAAGTAAATGATTTTGCTAAAGAGCCTGAATTTCATGGAGAGGACGAAGGTGATCTTCTTCTTCTAAGTTGGGGAAGTACTTATGGCGTGATATATACTGCTTTAAAAGAGCTTAAAACAGAAAAAAAAGTGTCATGGTGTCATTTGCGTTGGGTAAATCCATTACCAAAATGTCTTGGGGGAAAAATAAGTAACTTTAAAAAGGTATTAATTCCTGAAGTAAATGCCGGGCAGTTAATTAAGCTGGTAAGAGAAAAATATCTTGTTGATGCTGTCGGATTTAATCGAGTTAAAGGTCAACCATTAAGTTCTCATGAATTTATGGAAGATATTGAATCTCATTTGAAAGGATTATAAAATGTCAGATATGATAGATAAACAGGGGAAATTAAAATTAGAAATAAAGGATTTTGCTTCTGATCAGGATCCAAGATGGTGCCCGGGGTGTGGTGATTATGCCGTTTTATCGCAGATGAAAAAAATATTACCAAATTTGGGAACACCTAAAGAAAACATTGTTTTTGTTTCCGGGATTGGCTGTTCAAGTCGATTTCCGTATTATGTTGATGTTTTCGGGCTTCATGGTATCCATGGCCGGGCGCCTGTAATTGCATCCGGAATAAAACTGGCAAATCCTAATCTGAAAGTATTTGTATTTACCGGTGATGGGGATGGCCTTAGTATTGGCGGTAATCACTTTATTCACCTTTGTCGCAGGAATATTGATATTACAGTGGTTTTATTTAATAATAGAATTTATGGATTAACAAAAGGACAATATTCTCCAACATCTCTTAAAGGGCAAATTACTAAATCTTCACCTTATGGAACCATTGAGAATGCTTTTAATCCTGTGCAGATGGCTCTCGCATCTGGAGCTAGTTTTGTTGCCAGATCAATTGATAGAAATCCAAAACACCTGGCAAAAGTACTGGATGCAGCATCGAGACACAAAGGCACCTCATTTGTAGAAATTTACCAAAATTGTGTCATATTTAATGATGGTACCTTCTCTAAATATACAGATTCGGATAAGAAAAAAGATAATATCATTGAAATGAATCCCGGTGAACCATATATTTTTGGCGCAAATAATGATAAGGTGTTAAACTGGAATGGATTTGATTTTGATATTGAAGACTACGACACGACTAAAGAAGATTCCTATTTGAGACATGATGAGCGCCATGGGCATGCCTCAATGGAATTTATGCTGGCCAGTATGTCACAAAATAATAACCTGCCTACACCAATCGGTATTTTTAGGCATGAAAATGATGCTACTTATGATGATAATCTGATTAATCAGATAAATGAAGTAAAAATGAAAAAAGGTGTTGGGAATTTAAAAGATTTATTATTTTCAGGGAACACATGGACGGTTGAGTAAATGATTCCACTGTTATAAGTGACTTTTTTTAGTTGTATATATATCAATAATCCTTATAGGGCTTATAAAAGACAAATTTTTATTAAGATTTGTCTTTTTTTTCTAAACTTTTTGTAAAAGTGTCCGATATCACATGATATAGGGAAATTTTTTGTTATATATACTGATATGAAAGAATATAAATTGATCGTCCGAATATCCAACCCCAAAATTCTGATTGTTGATGATCTACCTGAAAACATTGAAATAATCAGGCAGATTTTAGAGGATTCCGATAATTCCGGTTATGATTTTTTCATTGCCAATAATGGTATTAAGGCACTTGAATTGTTAGAAAAGGTATCGCCTGACTTAATACTTTTAGATGTGATGATGCCGGGTATGAATGGCTTCGAAGTTGCCAAACGGGTCAAAGCCGATCCTAAAACACGTTTAATTCCTATTATTATGATTACCGCATTAGAGAGTCGGGAAGACCGTATTAAAGGACTTGAAGCAGGTGTTGATGACTTTATAACAAAGCCGGTTAACATTATTGAATTAAGAGCCCGTGTTAAAAACCTTATTAAATTACGGGAATCAATTAACGAATTAGAACAGGCTGAACAGGTTATATTTAGCCTCGCGCGTGCGGTGGAAGCTAAGGATAAATATACAGAAGGGCATTGTGGAAGATTATCCACCATGGCAGAAGCTCTAGGCAGAAAATTACAGTTATCCGAGCAAGATTTAAAAATATTAAACCGGGGCGGAATATTGCATGATATCGGTAAAATATCCATACCCGATTCTATTCTACTAAAAAACGGTCCTTTAACGCCAGAGGAATTTGAAGAAATTAAAATGCATCCTGAAATGGGTGAACGAATATGTGCTCCGTTAAAAACCTTACAGCCTGTCATTCCCGCAATAAAATATCACCAGGAAAGATGGGATGGCAGCGGCTATCCGGAAGGCTTAAAGGGTGATCAAATCCCGCTGCATGCCCGCATTATTGGCATCGTGGATATTTTTGATGCTTTAACATCAGATCGTCCCTATAGGAAGGCTATGAGTGAAGAAAATGCCTATGAAATTATAAAGGAAGAAACAACTGAAGGAAAATGGGATCCTGATATTGTTGATGCCTTTTTAGAAATGATGTCATCTTATAGAAATAAACAGATAATGGTTTAGCACGACCCTAAAATTATAAAAATATAATACACACCTTAAAAAAATATAAATTCTACTAAATATTTCTTTTTTTAATCCTTTTTTCTTATTATCTTTTACTGTAATTGTTTTTTGATCTATTGTTATGGTTATTTGATTTAAGCGTATAAAACTTTATATACTTACTAAATAGATTTGAAGTAAATAAACTGACTATTTATAAATTGACCAATATAAGGTATTTTTTATGATTAATGGATTATTTATTTTTATTATCAGTTATTTAATCGGTTCCTTCCCAACAGCTATTTTAGCCGGCAAACTAATAAAGAAAATTGATATTCGAAAATTTGGAAGCGGAAATGCCGGTGCAACTAATGTGTTTCGTGTTTTAGGACGGAAAGCCGGTATTGGTGTTATGGCTATTGACATATTTAAAGGATTTGCCCCTGTCTTCTGGCTCCCCGGATTATTCAATATTTCAATGGAATCAATAATTTATTTTCAGATTATCGCAGCAATCGGCGCAGTTGCAGGTCATATATGGACTATTTTTGCCGGATTTAAAGGAGGAAAAGGTGTTGCAACATCAGCTGGTGTGTTTTGGGGTTTATTACCTTTGCCATTGACGATCGTTTTTATAATCTTTATTACAGTAGTAGTTATTTCAAAATATGTCTCTCTTGGTTCATTAATAGCTTCTTTTAGTTTTTTTGTTATTATTGTATTACAGAAATTTGTTTTTAACCAAGATATCCCGGATACATTGTTTTATTTAAGTTTTTTAGTTTTTATTGGAATTTGGATACTCCATAAAGATAACATTAAAAGATTGTTAAAGGGGAATGAAAATAAACTCACCTTTGGGGAAAAGAAAAAAAATTAATAATTTTCAATTTAAATTGTTATTATAAATAGGGGATTATATGAAAGTAGCTATCATAGGTGCCGGTAGCTGGGGAACAGCATTGGCAATGGTTCTAAATGACAATCAACATAATGTAAGTTGCTGGACAATAGAGCAAGATGTAATAGATGATGTTAGAAATCACGGACAAAATAGTAAATATTTACCTAAAATTCCCCTCTCTAAAGAAATAAATTTTACAATGAATTTAAATGAGGCGCTTGATGAAGCAGAGGTTATCGTAAATGCGGTACCGTCTCAGGTTACGCGGAAGGTTGTTCCACAAGTTACCGATATCATAAAAGATAGTCAGTCAATATGGGTTACTCTTTCAAAGGGTATTGAAAATAATACATTTTTAAGAATATCAGAAGTGATTAGTGAAGTGGGAAATATTCCGGCATCACAAATTGTTGCCCTATCAGGTCCGAGTCATGCCGAAGAAGTAAGTAAAAAAGTTCCCACTGCTATTGTAGCTTCTTCATCTAATATCGATACTGCTCATTTTATACAAAATATGTTTAAAGCAGACTATCTTCGTATTTATTCCACAGACGACATTGTCGGTGTTGAGTTGGGTGGAGCATTGAAAAATATTATAGCTTTAGCCGCCGGTATATGCGATGGGGCAGGTTTTGGTGATAATACTAAAGCGGCTCTTATGACGAGAGGATTAGTCGAAATAAATCGGCTTGGAGTAAAAATGGGCGCTAAAAGTAAAACATTTGCAGGTTTAAGCGGAATGGGTGATCTGATCGTAACGTGCATGAGTCAGCATTCAAGAAACAGGTATGTTGGTGAACAAATTGGTAAAGGACGCCCCCTTTCGGAAGTTCTTGATGAGATGGTAATGGTTGCCGAAGGCGTAAAAACTGCCCTTTCTGCTTATCAACTTGCCAAAAGAGAGAATGTAGAGATGCCCATCACTGAACAAATATATTTAACTTTATTTGAAAATAAATCACCCGAAAAAGCAATGTATGATCTAATGACAAGAGTTTCAAAAGTAGAAGATTGGGGATAGGAGGTATCATGATTAAATCCATCTTAACACCTTTAGACGGTTCAATTTATTCTGATTCCATACTGAAATATGCGGTATATTTATCGAGAAAATTTAATGCTCCCGTTCGTATACTCAATATTATTGATATCCGCCTGACAGACCTGGCCTTAAGTCCTGCTTCCGATAGCTTTGTACCTTTAATATCGTCCGCTGAATTTCAAACTGAATCCCGAAAAATTCTTAAAGAAAAGTCTGACAGGATTATATCTAAAGCAAGTACTATTCTCAAAAAAGACTGTATAGATTTCGAAGTAGAATCTGTCACAGGACTTCCCGATGACGAGATATGTAAATTTGCCATGCAAAATGATTTAGTTATTATGGGTATTCGGGGAGAATATGAGAAATGGAATGAAAGATTCCTCGGCGCTACTATTGAATCTGTTTCCCGTCAAATTAATAAACCTCTTCTGTTAGTGGATAAAACATTTCGAAAGTTTGAAGGAGTTCTTATTGGATATGATGGAAGTGTGCATGCAAATAATGCATTACAAATAGCAGCTTTTATGGCAGAGACATTTGAAATACAGCTACAGGTGATGGCTGTTTTTAATTCAGAAGAGGATAGAAAAGCAGTTTTATTTGAAGCTGAAAAATATCTTGCTCCTTATGACCTTAAATTTAAATTACGTCATGAAAGTGGTCATGCATCTGATATCATTATTACAGCCAGCAAGGATAGTCCTATGGATCAATTAACCGTAATAGGAAGTTATGGACATTCCCGTTTAAGAGAGGCTATTATTGGAAGTACTACCGTAGAAGTTATGAGAAGCGCAGCAAAACCGGTTTTAATAACAAAATAGGTTTATTATGAGTGGACAAATTATTACTCTACACCGGCATATTATTGATGAACAACGTAAATATCCGCAAGCTACCGGAGAATTTACAGACCTCATGAATGATATCGTCTTTGCAGCAAAACTTATTTCATATCATATTAACAAAGCTGGATTAATGGGTGTTTTAGGCTCTACCGGAGATGTAAATGTTCAAGGGGAAGAGGTAAAGAAATTAGATAGAGTAGCGAATGAAACACTGATTCGGGCCCTTGACCATGGTGGAAATCTCGCTGTTATGGC
>JAUVIB010000057.1 GCA_030592985.1 Calditrichaceae bacterium
AACTAATCCTTATGTAATTACCATGAAGTGATGTGCGTCAACTGTTCAAGACATTGTGAGCGCCGTCATACCATATCTGTAACCGTCATCACAAAAAATAAAATAATTATCATTTTTTTTAAAATAACCGGCTAATTTGTTGAAAGTTTTATGCTTTATAGCGAAATTGGTAACTGTAATTGGTGACTGGTGATTGGAAAATAGTAATTAGTGGGCGGAGATTAGAGTAATATATTAGGAATTATTGAATATGCTCGAAATATCAAGAGTAAGACTTCAGTTAGAAAATCAATGGACGATTTCACGTAACAGCAGTTATTATAAAGATAACGTAATTGTAAAATTTGAAAAAGACGGAATTGTTGCTTACGGCGAAGCGGCGCCTAATAATCGTTACGGTGAAGATGCTGACAAAACCATCGATGAAATCGAAAAAGCATCTTTTTTGCTTGAAGAAGATTTGTTTCAGTATATCTCTTTAAAGAAAAAAATAGATAAAACGATTAAAAAACAAAATTGTGCTAAAGCAGCCATAGATATGGTAGTAATGGATTGGATCGCCAAATTCTACAATATTACTCTTTATCAATATTTCGGACTTGATTCTGCCCACGTTCCTGCAACTTCATTTTCAATTGGTATCGACAGACCTGAAATGATAAAAGAAAAAATTCAACAAGCTTATGAATATCCCATATTTAAAGTAAAATTAGGACAAAAAAACGATGAAGAGATAATCAATGTGATCCGCACAGTTACTCAAAAACCAATACGGGTAGACGCCAATGAAGGATGGAAAAACAAGGAGACTGCTGCAAAAAAGATTGACTTTCTTTTAGATAAAAATATTGAGCTTATCGAGCAACCCCTGCCTTCAAACATGAATGAAGAAACCGCATGGCTTAAAGATCGGTTTGATATCCCCTTAATTGCCGATGAATCTGTAAATACTACAAAGGATATTCCTGACCTTCGTGAACCCTTTGACGGTATCAATATTAAGTTGATGAAATCCGGAGGTATTCTTGAAGCGCTTAAAATGATTCACCTTGCCCAAACTTTTGACCTTGATATTATGCTTGGCTGTATGATTGAAACTTCTGTAGCGATCTCTGCAGCTGCACAATTGGCGTCTTATGCCCGCTGGATAGATTTAGATGGAAATTTATTAATAAATAATGACCCTTTTAGCGGAGTAACGGTTGAAGCGGGAAAACTGGTTTATTCAGAAAAACCAGGATTGGGGATTGAAGAGTTGCAAAACAATGTTAATCGATTACATATTTAGTACCTGAACAAAGAATTCTCAAACTTGCATTTAAAAGCGCAGACACTTGTCTGATATGGGGGCGCAGCGAAAAATATATTATTCGTTCGAGCAGCAATTAGATAGAAAAATTTCATCTACTAATATTCACTCATAATGAGACCATAACCGAAGAACCTTGACAATATTAAGTTTATCATAAACCTGATATACGATACGGTGCTGTATATTTATTCTTCTTGAATAGGCTCCTGAAAGATCACCCAAAAGCTTTTCATAGGGTGGCGGTGTTTGAAAAGGATTCTCTTTCAGAATATCGATCAGTATTTCCGCTTTGGACTTCAGTCCTGCTGCGAAAAACTTTTTTGCATCTTTTTTAGCCTGTTTTGTGTAAACAATTTCCCATTTCACCAATCAAGCTCCCCGGAGCATTCATCTAACGGCATGTTCATCCCTTCTTTTATTGATTCACGCATTCCGGGTATTGAAAGTAAATACAAGGTTTCCTCAATAGAATGCCAATCATCTTCAGATATTAGAACAGCATTTCTCCTTTTACCGGTAATTTGAATCGGCTCACCAGACTCATAAGCCTCGTCAATCAACTTATAGAGATTTGAACGCGCTTTGGTAGCATTGATTATTTTCATTGAATTTTTCTCCATTTTTTAGTAAAATACGTAATAACGTACGTTTTGGCAAATATAAAAATCAATTATTCGTATTATGTTTTCCAATAAATTCTCTTGCTATCTTATTTTTATATCCTTAAATTATTGACTACCTGAGTAGTTAATAAGGATTAATAGTGAAAGATACCGTCACACTTTTACAAAATATCGGCTTCACTCAATATGAAGCACGGGTTTATCTTGCCCTTTTACAGCAATCACAGATTAGCGGATATGAAATCGCCAAAATATCCGGTGTCCCTGCATCAAAAATTTATCCCGTTTTATCCAAACTGCTCAATAAAGAAGCGCTCATCGCTTTAGATACCGACCCTGTAAAATATATACCCAAACCGCCGGATGAGATTGTCAGAAATCTTAAAAGTGATTATTTAGACACGGTTAATAAACTTGATGATGAATTGGGAAAAATATATTCAAAAAATGAATCATCCGATCAGTATATATGGAACATCAGCGGCAGGCAGGCCATTACCAATAGAATAATTGAATTTTTAGAAAAGGGAAAACAGCAGATATTTCTCTCTGTCTGGGACGAAGAGATTGATTTATTGGCCGAAACGTTAAAAAAACTACATCAACAAGGCGTTCAATTAAATATTGTTCATTTCGGTCAAAAAATTCTCGGTTTCGGTAAAGAGTATCGCCATGGACACGAGCATGAAATCCGTATAAAAAGAGGCGGCCGCCGTATTGCCGTTGTGGTGGATGACAAACAGGTTATTCTGGGTCACTTTTCAGAAGACGAAACAAGCAGCGCTGTCTGGACAAGTAATAACGGACTGGTATTATTAGCAAAAGATTATATCATTCACGATATTTATTCTATTAAAATGATTCAAAAATTTGGTAAAGAAGCGGAAGAAATTTTACAAGAATTTTAAGCAGGGAGAAAAATAATGTCTGATTTACACTGGAAATCGGCCATCACCAAAGTAGAACCAAACAGATTAACCATTCGCGGTTATCAATTGGATGAATTAATCGGTCATGTGGGATATGCGTCCATGGTTTATCTGCTTTTTAAAGGTGAACTACCCGATAAAAAAAGAGCAAAAATGCTCGAAGCTATTTTGGTATCCTCCGTTGATCACGGTACGACGCCGCCTTCCGTGCTTAGCGCGATCACTGTTGCCTCAAGCGGAGCGCCGCTGAATGCCGCTGTTGCAGCCGGTATTCTGGCCATATCAAAATTTCATGGCGGCGCAATTGAGGATTGTATGCATGTATTAATCTCAACCATGAATTTAACCCAAAGTAAAAACATTTCTTACAATGACGCGGCAAAGGAGCAAATCAATCAATACAAAACAGCAGGCAAAAGAATTTCCGGTTTCGGTCACCGTATTCACACACAAGACCCCAGAACCGACCGGCTTTTTAGCCTTGCGCATGAACTTAACATTGATGGAGAATATATCAAACTGGCTAACAGTTTTGTGAATGAATTTGCTAAAACGGGGAAAAAGCTGCCTCTAAATGTTGATGGCGCTATTGCTGCGCTGCTTTGCGAAATGGATTTTGACCCCCAACTTGCCAATGCTTTTTTCATGATTGCCCGTTTACCGGGACTGGTAGCTCATGTTTATGAGGAAAAAACAAGATATAAACCCATGCGTAAAATACATCCTAGCGATGTGGAATATGACGGTGTAATAAATAGAAAATTTGAGGAATAAAAAATGGATAAAAAGATATTTGAATTATTACCTGAAATATCGGAAATTCAGGATTCTGTTTTGCAAGAAAAAGTAATTGTCTGCTGGCAGGAAGCGGTCAATTATCGTAATTGGACATTTGATGAACTCAGGAAGATTCCTTTTACCCTATTAGCTGAAAATGTAAAAATAGGTTTTATAGAACATGTAAGGACTTGCTGTCGCATGGCGCTTGCCTGTAATTCTGTTTTGGATCATGCCTACGGGAAGCGTAAAACAAAAATAAACAGAGATTACCTGATTGCGGGTTCATTGCTGGCCGATATAGGGAAATTGTTTGAATATGATAAAAAAGACGGTACTATTTATAAAAGTGAATACGGGAAAAAACTCCGACATCCCTTCAGTGGTGTGGGGCTGGCATTTAAACATGACCTTCCGGCAGAAGTGATGCACATTATCGCTGTTCATTCAAAAGAAGGCGCTGATGAAATAAGGTCACCGGAAGCGATCATTTTTCATCACGTGGATTTTATTGATTTTGAATTAGTAAAATGAAAATAATTGTTAATAAAAAACTTTAGACTTATTTCAGGGTTTGACACTTGACAAATGGAAAGAGTAAAAAGGTTCAGGGATTTTATACTCGTTTCATAATGGCTTCGTAACTCGGGGGTTCGTTTCATGGTAACATAAAATAATTGCCGACATTCTACGAGTACCGAGCGACCAGTAACAAGTTACTATCCACGAACAAAAGAGAAACAAATGAATTACAAAAAAGGAGTTTAACATGGCAAAATATAAAATAGCCTGGCTGCCGGGCGATGGTGTGGGTAACGATGTAATGGAAGCGGCAAAAATCGTTCTGGACGCCCTTAAATTAGATGCAGAATATATTCATGGAGATATCGGTTGGGAAATCTGGAAACATGAGGGTGATCCTTTTCCTCGACGCACCATTGATATGATGAAAACCACGGACTGCGCTTTATTTGGAGCAATCACATCTAAGCCTAAAGAAGAAGCTTTCGAAGAGCTTGATGAAAGCTTGAAAGGTAAAGGATTTATCTATTTTTCTCCTATTGTGCGCTTACGTCAGGAATTTGATCTGCATACCAACCTGCGTCCATGTAAAGCCTATCCGGGAAATCCACTAAATTTTAAAGAGGGGATTGATCTTGTGATTTTCAGAGAAAACACGGAAGGCATGTATGGCGGTGTGGAATTCCATCCCATTCCGGAAGCTGTATTTAATGTATTAGATGATAATCACCCTAAAATGAAAGCCTTTAAGAAATACGGTTTGGAAAATCTGGCCTTGTCCACTCGGATTATGAGCCGACAGAAATGTAAAAATATTGTTACCCAGGCTTTTGAATTTGCTAAAAAATATAACCGCAAATCAGTTACCGTTGTGGATAAACCCAATGTATTGCGGGAAACTGGTGGATTGATGGTACGTACGGCACGGGAAGTAGCTAAGAATTATCCCGATATTCCTTTATGGGAAACCAATATCGATGCCCAAACCATGTGGCTCTTAAAAAATCCTTTTGATTACGATATCTTAGTCGCTGAAAATATGTTTGGCGATATTATTTCAGATTTGGCCGCCCAGCTTGTCGGTGGACTCGGATTTGCCTCGAGCGCTAACATCGGTGATAATTATGCCGTGTTTGAACCCACTCACGGTTCAGCGCCTAAATATGCGGGAATGTACAAAGTTAATCCAATCGCTATGCTGTTAACAAGCAAATTGATGTTAGAGTGGTTAGGGGAAAACACCATGGCAAAACGTCTCGAAGATTCCATTGCTCTTGTGATTAAAGAGGGAAAATTAAAGACATATGACATGGGCGGTTCTAATACTTCCCTTGAAATTGCCCAAGAAGTGGCCGGAAAACTGTAATTTTTTCACTAAAATACTTTTACAAAAGAAAATAGTAAATAGTGATTGGTTGTTTTACACTTGGAATTTGGCTTTGGGTGTTAGTCTCTTACATCTCAAAACCAAGAATTTGTCTCTATTTTTTTTGGGTAGGGATAATAGTCACAAAATAAAAGAGCCACCCAACCGAGTTCGGCAAGCAGATAAAAAAAATAGAATAAATAAAATGGCCTTAAAAGAATTTGTTAGTAATTTTAAACGAAGTGGAACGATAAGATTTTTTACTGTTTGAGACCCGATGTTATTAATCGGGTTGAGTTTATAAAATTACTTCATATTATTTTACAGCCTTGATTTTTTGATTCTTTTGTATCAAGACAAAAGAATGTTGTAAAATCAGATAATTCAATAAACTTTTTTTCAAGTATATCTCTGTTTGATTAAGGGAGTAATTCGAAAGAACTTTCGCTATATATTTGATGTTGACAAAAACTGAATACCCAATATTCAACAAGGAATAACCAATACCCAAGTAATAAATCTGATAGGGAGCGTATTATGAACACCATTACCTATAAAATGGCTCAATTAACAAAAGAATTGAGTTATGAGGATTTTGACAAGAAAACAGTCGAAAACGCGAAACGCTTTCTCTTAGACTCCATCGGCTGTGCTTATGGTGGGAGTCAGACAAAAGATTTCAAAATAATGCTCGATTTTTATAATGAAATGGGTGGTAATGCACATGTTACTGTTATTAATTCACCGCTTAAGCTGCCCATGCTTTCTCAATCTTTGTTAAATTCTCTCATGATACGCGCTCTCGATTATAACGACATTTACTGGGAAGAGGACCCTTCGCATCCCAGCGATTTGATTCCCGCGGCGCTCTCCCCTGCTGAATATCTGCATAAGTCCGGGAAGGATTTTATTACTGCCATGGTTCTGGCCTACGAATGGGAAATGCGTCTCTGCGAATTCGCCAAACCGGGTATAAGAGAACGAAAATGGCATCATGCTACTTTAACCCAATATGCATCCCCTTTTGCTGCAGCAAAAATTCTTGGTCTTTCCATAGATGAGATGGTTCATGCTGCCGGGATATCGGGAAGCCACAACCTCACTCTCGGTGCGGTAACCGCGGGCAATTTAACTATGATGAAAAATACCGTTGATCCCATGGCAGTTCAAAGCGGTATTCAGGCGGCTCTGCTGGCACAAAAAGGCTATGAAGGTCCGCAGCATGTAATGGACGGAAAAGAGGGACTAAGCGAGGCTTTGGGCGGCAGCTTCGATTTTGATATTCTTACGGATAATTTCGGTGATGATTTCCGTATCAATCGCTGCTCCATGAAAGCTTTCCCCACGGAAGCGCTGACCCATACCCCCATGTCGGCAATCATTAAACTGATGCGGGATAACAATATTTCTAAAGATGATGTAAAAGAAGTAACCATTAAAACCGTTGCCCGGGCTGCCGATATTCTGTCCGACCCTTCAAAATACGATCCGCGAACAAGGGAAACGGCCGATCACAGTCTTCCCTACTGCCTGTCTGTATGTATTGTGGACGGTACGGTTACACCTGCCTCTTTCTCGCAGGATAAAATTATGGATAAAGAGATTCGCTCCTTTCTGCCAAAAATAAAAGTATTAGCCGAACCCGCCTTCGAGAAAACTTTTCCCACTCTTAAGCAAGCCGGCGCTGAAATTATTACCAAATCGGGAAAATCCTTCAACATCACACTAGATTATCCTTTGGGAGATTATAGAGAGCCCATGGATGAAAGCACTCTCCTGAAAAAATTTAACGCCATGGTACTGCCCATAACCGGAACGTCCAAAAGAGACCAAATTGTTGAAGCTATTATGGATATAGAGAACGAAAAAGATATAGCCGATTTTATGAATTTATTTAGTTCATAACCTAACTTAGAAAAACCACCCATAAAAAATTGGCGAGTGGATTCCAATAAAAACATTAAAATAAACCGAAATAAACAAGAATAGATTAATGATATTTTTTTAATCGCCGTTTCACTGTATTGTGCATGCCTATTAAAGATCAGCTAATCAAAAAATTATATTTTGTAGAAGGTGGAAATTAGACTTACCTTTTCATTTTAATGAATTAGGAATTTATATGTACGAATACCAACAATCCGGACGCTATTTTGCTCAGGTGGCCGATGATATTAAAGATATTGCCGAAGCTGAATTGATTGAACTCGGCGCCGCGGAAACCAGCTATTCCTATCGCGGTATCTATTTTAATGCTAATCCCGAATCTTTGTACCGAATTAATCTACAGTCACGATTGATAAATCGTGTGCTGGCTCCGCTAAAAACGTTTGATTGCCATTCAGATAACTATCTGTATAAAGTAGGACAGCAGATCCACTGGGAAGACTTTATGACTCCCGATCAGACTTTGGCCATTTTTGCCAGCGTTACCCAAAGCAATATTAATCATTCAAAATATGCAGCGCTGCGTTTGAAAGATGCGATCATCGATTATTTTCGGGATCGCGATGGAGAACGCCCTTCCATCGATACCCGTAATCCCGATTTATGGCTGAACGTATACATCGAAAAAAATGTAGCCACTATTAGTGTGGACACATCGGGTGGTTCCCTGCACCGCCGCGGATATCGCATGCAATCCACACAAGCGCCGATGAGTGAAACCCTGGCTGCATCCATTATTCGTTATGCTGAATGGGATGGGCAAACACCGCTTTATGATCCGCTTTGCGGCTCAGGTACTCTTTTATGCGAAGCCTATCTAATGGCCACTAAAACACCTTCTGCTAATCGGCGTAATAAATTTGGCTTTGAACGTCTGCCGGATTTTGATTCTGCTTTATGGACAAAGATAAAAAAGGATGCTAACAGTAATATAGCATCTATCAGTAATAATCTAATTCAGGGCAGTGATATTGATTTAAAAGTAGTGCAGATTGCGCAAAAGAATAGCAGTATTATTGATCCTGCTGCTCAAATTAAAATTATTCAAAAAGATATGTTTAATATTGAAAAACTCCAAGATACCACCATTGTTTGCAATCCCCCCTACGGCGTTCGTATGCAAAACAAGATGAACTTATCTGATTTTTATAAAAATATTGGAGATTTTTTAAAACAGCGTTGTACCAATTCCACAGCTTTTATCTATTTTGGAGAACGGGAGTATATTAAGAACATCGGTTTAAAATCCAGTAAAAAGTGGGTTTTAAGTAACGGTGGCCTGGACGGAAGATTAGTTAAATATGTACTGTATTGATTGATACCGGACTCAATTTAAGCGCAATCAGGGTAAAAAATTGCCGGTGATGCCCGGAAAAAATTAGAGATAGAATCCGGAAAAATGATTTCAACTTCTAATAACTTTTTAAGTGAACCTATATTGAAGAAGAACCTGAAAGGAGAATTATAAATGAGCAATTCAAATAACATCAAATGCCCCCAATGCGGACACGAATTCCCTGCTGATGAAGCATTTCTGAAACAAGCCGAAGCGCGGATTAAAACGCAATATGAAGAACAAGCCTCCGAACAAAACCAAAAATTTGCTGAAGAGAAAATAGCTTTGCAAAAAGAAAAAAAGGAAATTGAACACCAAAAAAATAAGCAGGATAAAGCTTTAAAAGAACTATTGGAAAAGGAGAAAATTAAATTACAAGAAGACGCGCAAAAAAATGCCCGTAATGAATTTGAACAACGTATTGAGGCAATGCAGGAAGAGAATGAAAAACGCAGAGCGGAAAACAAAGAGTTAAAGAAAAAAGAAATTACTCTGTTAGTAAAAGAAAAAGAACTAACGGAGCAGCAGGAAGATTTAAAGCTTCAAATGGAGAAAAACATTTTAGAAAGGCAAAAGGAGATCGAAGATAAAGCCCGGGCCAAAGAAAGGGAAAGCTTTGAACTGGAAAGAATGAAACTATTAAAACAAATAGACGACAATAAAAAACTCGCCGAGGAAATGAAAAGAAAAGCCGATCAGGGGTCTATGCAAATGCAGGGTGAAGTACTGGAACTGGCCTTAGCGGAATTTTTAAGAGCTGAATATCCCTTTGATATGATTGAAGAAGTATCAAAAGGAGAACGTGGTGCAGATGTGATCCAAACGGTAAGGAATAACTCCGGCCATGTTTGCGGTAAGATTATTTACGAAAGCAAACGTACTAAAACCTTTGTTGCAGACTGGATTAGTAAACTAAAAAATGACCAAAGAGAGAAGAAAGCTGATTTAGCTGTTATCGTTACCGAAATCATGCCAAAAGATATGTACAGATTTGGTAACAAAGACAATGTATGGATTTGTACCTTTCCGGAAGCAAAAGGACTTTCTTTTGTATTACGGGAAATGCTGATTAGAACTCATGCTGTTGGAACTGCCGAAGAGAATAAAACAGATAAGATGGCTCTGCTTTACAGCTATCTGACCGGGCCGGAATTCAGTCAGCGTGTTGAAGCTATCGTGGAAGGATTCTCAGATATGAAATCCGGTATTGATAAAGAGAAACGAGCTATGCAGAAAATATGGAAAGCACGGGAAATGCAAATTGAAAAAGTGACTAATAATACCATCGATATGTACGGCTCTATAAAAGGAATCGCCGGTAATGCTATTGGCACAGTTAAAGCCTTAGAGTTGCCAGAACCTGAATAGATAATTTTTAATATCTTTAGCCTTATAGATTATATCTAATTGCTATATACCAGAAATACTATTATGGCATAAGAACTTTTCCAGTTTTTTTCTTAGAAATTTATGCATAATCCCTCAAAAAATGACAGTTTTCACACTTTTTAGGGGATATATCTTAATATATATTACGTTTTTTGGTGGGTTCTTTGTATATTGGCAACACTTTTTGGGGGATAAATCTTAAACATTATTACTTTTTTCCGGGGATAAAGCATGAAACGAACACTATATAATGCATTACTATCATGGAAACAAAGCAAAAAACGCAAACCTTTACTATTGCAAGGAGCACGTCAAGTTGGCAAAACTTACCTTGTAAACCAATTAGGGAAAAACGAATATATTAATTTTGTTTACCTCAATTTTGAACAAAACCCCGATTTAAGCACTCTTTTCAAGAGAGAGCTTTCACCGAAAAAAATCATTGAAAACATAAGTCTTTATTTTGGAATAAAAATAAATTCTACAGGAACTTTGTTGTTTTTCGATGAAATCCAGGCTGTTCCTCAAGTATTAACAAGCCTAAAATATTTCTACGAGCAAGCCCCCGAATACCATGTAATTGCAGCAGGTTCGCTTCTAGGTGTAAGCATCGGCAAAGAAACTCCTTTTCCGGTGGGCAAAGTAAATTTCATGACACTATATCCAATGTCTTTTGCGGAATATCTTATTGCATTTGGTGAAGAACTTCTTTTTGAAAAACTTCGAAAAATAAATATAATAGAGGCTCTACCCGATTTAATACACGAGAAACTACTCCGACACGTAAAAACATATATGTTTCTTGGCGGTATGCCCGAAGCATTGCAAGATTATTTGGAAAATAAAGATATTTCATCGGTACGACAAATACAAAACGAAATACTTGAGGCCTACAAAAGAGATTTTTCTAAATATACCGATAAAAATCAAGCCCTTAAAATATCGCAATTATGGGACTCTATCCCATCTCAATTAGCAAAAGAAAATAAAAAATTTAAATATTCTGAAGTCCGAAAAAAATCAAGGGCAAACGACTTCCAGCAAACAATTGAATGGCTAAAAAAAGCAGGATTAATAAATATTGTCTATAATATAAGTCTCCCCAAATTACCACTTGCGGGCTATACCGACAATTCAAAATTTAAAATATATATGCACGATACCGGTTTACTTGGTGCAATTTTAAACCTTTCATCAAATGTCATCTTGGATCCGACAGAACTATTTCAAGAGTATAATGGAGCGTTTACAGAAAATTTTGTTGCAATGGAATTAATTGCCGGAGGTTATGATAAACTTTTCTACTGGACGTCAAAAAGCGAAGCCGAAGTAGATTTTATCATTCAGAAAGAAAATAAAATATATCCTGTTGAAGTAAAAAGTGGCTTGAACCGAAATATTAAGAGCTTAAGAAGCTACGCCGAAAAATACGACCCGGATTTAATTTATCGTTTATCGCCGCGAAACTTTATACAGTCAGAAATTTTTATAAATATTCCGCTTTATGCAATAAATTATTTAAAGCAAAAATGATTCTTAATTGCAGAGAAAAATTAAAAATATTCTATCATCATATAATTATTCTTTAGATAATCATCCCCATAAAAAACGAATCATTGATTCATACCTTCCTGTTTTGTTATATTCTTTATAATATGAAAATCCATAAAGTTAAAAAGGTGATTAACATGAGCTTTAAACTATTGATAGTGTTACTATTACTGATTTTTTCCTGCCAAAAAAGCGAAAACGAAGAAAAAGTACAGGAACAAAAGTCATTATCCTCTGTTGATTTCTCTCAAATCAAAGAACGGGGTAAATTGATTGCTCTGACCGGTTATGGCGCTATCAGTTATTTTATTTACAAAGGGCAGCCTATGGGCTATGAGTACGAGCTTTTGCAAAGGTTGTGTCATGATCTTAATTTAGAACTGGAAATAAAATTGGTTAAAAGCTTAGATTCCCTGTTTATAAAATTAAATAAGGGTGAAGGTGATTTAATCGCTCATAATTTAACGGTGACCAAAGGGCGCTTACAAAAAGCGGCTTTCACAAAAAGGCTCAATGTTATTTACCAGGTTTTGGTACAACGGAAGCCGGACAATTGGCGTAAGATGAAACTGCATGAGATCGAAAAAACGATGATTCGTTCGCCCCTTGATTTAATCGGGGAAAAAATACATATCCGTGAGGGCTCGGTTTATTACCAACGGCTGGTTCATCTCGCTGATGAAATCGGCGGCGATATTGAAATCATTCCCATGTCTAAAGATTACGGTGTAAGCGATTTGATAAAAATGGTTAATGACGGTGAAATTGAATATACGATCGCTGATAATAATATTGCCGAATTAAACAGCATCTATT
>JAUVIB010000010.1 GCA_030592985.1 Calditrichaceae bacterium
AAAATTTTCAGTAAAAAGAAATTCGAGAGATTTTGAAATAGTAAACGTGGAGGAGATTTGATGGAAATTACAAAAATAGATGCGTTAGCGCAGAGTTTAAGCGAAGCAGGGTTTGATCTTGATGAAGAACTTATGCAGATTGAAACTACGAGTAACGGCATTGATTTGCCAAGAATCAGGATAGAGCATAAGAGTAATGGCAAGCATTGCATGTATATCGATTACGGAGAAAGCTATCTTGATGACGATGTTCAGGAGAAACCAATTAAGGGTAATCGCATTGAAGGAGTGGTTTTTGTAGAACAGAATATTCGTGCCTTGTGGGAAGAAGGTGAAAGTTTGCCCAGGTGTTCGGCAATTGATAACCGCCCGATTGTGGATAGTCCGGAAAACGATTCATGTCAGGGATGTCATGAAGCTATTATTGGAAACGGCAAGTGTAAACCAAAAATAAGATTGTGGATGCTGGTACATAAGGAAGACGGGATTAAGCCTTTTATCTTTGCACTCAGTCCTACTTCTTTAAAGCACTGGAATAACCATAAGAAGATGTTAAAACGTTCCAAACTGCCTGTAGTAGCCGTATATACCGTATTTACATTGCAAGATGTGAAGAAAAACGGATATAGATGGGCGGAAGTGGAGATTGGCATCAATGGAATTGCAGATAAAGAGATGCTTATCCTTGCAAAAAAATACCGGGATGAACTGGAAAAGCTGATGAAGAAAATAACAGAGAAAGATTATTCAGATCCCGGTGATAAAGAATAAATAAAAAGGCCGTCAGATTTATGGCGGCTTTTTTTTCAATGCCATAAACTAACCGTAAACGTGTCGTTCGCGTACATAAACGTACCCTAACAAAGCATATATCTAACTGTAAATAAAGGACTTAAGAAATATAGCCCATAGAATAGAGGCTTTACAAGTACATTTTTTCAATTTGCTAGCGGGATTATTGAGTGTTTTTTCCTACTCTATGTAATAATTTTTAGTGATTTTCCAGTTTCCTGTTAGAGCCGCATCGGCCAGAAATTTAGGCAAAGGGCGGCGCCAACCACGTTCTCTTGCAAGATGATAAAGTACTTTTGGATTGCAGTCCAATATCTCACCACCTTCATACATACCGTATTTTATCCAAGTTTCTTTAATATACGATTCTGAGTGGGTTTGCAGAAGGTAATATTTCTGGGATTTCTTATTAATCCCCTTCTTTCTTGTTTTAGGGTAATTGTGTTTACGTTTATCTTTGATTTCAATTCCGTAAGCACGTAGATGCATTTTTACATGCTCTTCAGAAACTTTTAAGTTTCTTGCTATGCTCTTTACGGGCCATTTATCCCAGGTGTAAAGTTTTAGTATTTGATTCATATTATTTCTTCCCTGGGTATTAACTTATAATTTTTTCAGCAGCCCAAAAGGGGACATTTACTACTCTATATTATATAGAAACTGTCCCCTTTTGAAAGCTACATTTTTCTAAAATATCTATTACAAATTTCCACACCATTAGCATTTAGTATTTTGTTAATTTCCGGATATCGTTGTAACGTCTTTTTCAGAACTTCTCTATTTATCCCTAATGATTTTTTCTGAATTTTATCCTCTCCTGCCTTTATTCGATATAAAATGATCTCAACTATTTGCTGAACAGTGGAATTTATAATATTTTTTTCTGTCTCAATCGGGTCCCAATCAGCAATCTTACATCCTTTAAAATAATCTTCGATTAAATTCAGGAAATCAGGATCACTGACGATTAAATAGGCCTGCACATCTTGCGATAAATTATGACTGCGCAGTCGTGTCCGATAGACCTCCTGTACAAAATCTTCCAGCCAGGAAGATATTTTAATAATTTCCGTATTCCTATCTCTAAATTTTCTGGATTTCCGGTGTTTCTGTGCATTCAGATTCATTTTATAATCTTGATTCAAGATAAGACTTTCGCTCAGGTAGTTAAGCTCCCCTTTGTGAATTAATCCTGTGAATATTATAGTATCGCAATCCCTCATAGAATTATCACCGCGTGTTGAACCAAAGGTTCTGAGAATTACATTTCCGTTTTTAATTTCTTTTTCCAGCTCTCTCTCATAGGATTCCCTATTTTCTTTGTAAACCACCACATATACTTTATCACGCTTCTTCACAATTTCCTTAATATCCTTATTTAAGCTCGGAATGAGCTTGATTTTATTTTTATACGTACTGCGGCTGAGATTAAATCTGTTATAAGAATAAAAAGTTAGGTGCTCATAGGTATGTAACTGTGGAACATACACTTTGTCAAAAAACTGCGGTTTATAGCGTTGAGAAATATCCGCAGTTCCATCCAGAATAATTGTACGGTCAAAATCCCAGCTATTATTTAAATAATAACCGGTAGATATTTCAGGCAGTCCACTCAGATTTTTATTGATGTATATTCCCCCATAATTATAAAGACTTTCAAGAGCCACTGGCAGGCTGGAAATGATTGGCATCTCAAGCGTGAAATCTTTCCAAGTAGTCTCAAAACAGGCGTCGAATTTAAATTCCGGTATTTCTGTCGCCGTAATAACTTCTCTGGCATTTGTTTTAGTATTTAGATACTTCAATAAATCATAGACCGGTTGTGTAAAATCCTGCTTAAATTGAATCCCATTCTCAAGTTGCGGTAAGATGCTCAGGAATGTATATAGAGAATCCGTATCAAAGCGTATAATTTCTAACAAAGGGGGTTGTTCATCAATAATTAAATGCGTTCTTCTAAATTTCGAGCTCATTGAATTATGCCAGTGTTGAAAATGTTTCATTTCCCCTGTCTGTGAATACATCTTAAGACGCTGATGGGAAATTACTATTATACGATAATTATGCTGGATCATGTGGTTCATCTTTACCCGGCATTTATTCATGGGAATATTACAATTTTTCTTATCACACATCCCGGGTTTATACGTTTTATGGCCTAATACACATTCTTTAGGATTTTCTGCATCATATCCATAGAAAGCGTAAGCGGGGCGGAACATTTGTCCATATTTTGAATTTATTTCATTGGCAATCCGTTTAACGTCTACATTGCGTTCCACAGCAATAACAGCTCCAAATTCATTATCTTCACTAAGTGCATCGACTATCATCTCAATCGTGGCAGTGGTTTTAAATCCACCGGGGATGGTATTAAGTACAATCGCTTTGCCCGCCGTGCTCTGACTATTCATTGCAAAAATATCATGGTAGGCTTTCATCGCTTTCTTAGCCTGGGGTATCACTTTTTTTGAAAAGATATTAGTCATCTGCGTATTCAAGTTTACTGAAGCTGTGCTAAGACTGAATAAGGGAGGATTGGTAGAAGTGGTTACAAAATTTGTACTGGTATTTTGCACTTCGTTTAAAAAAATCGGATAATTTTCAGATAAATGCTCAAAGGGGGTTACGGTGTGGCAGGGATGATTACACAGGCCGTTGGCAGCTGCAAATTTACATCCAATTGGGTGCTGCTTACCCATACCTTCCATCATTTTTTTAATATGATAATTTGTCTTGTAATATTTATAATCATCTGCATATTTAGCGAGAGTTTCATGTACTTTATCCGGTAGATTTAAACGTAGAAAGACAGCGCCGACAAAAATATGCCAGGCGTTTGATTGGGGGATACCTGCTTGCGGTCTGTTTCCCAATGCAGCACATCTTTTTTCTAAGCGTTCTAATCCTTCTTTTGTATGTGGGATATATTCAATTGTTGAATTTGATGCAGGATTCGTTTTACTTTTTTTAACCTTCGTTTTACTCTTTTGTTTTTTAATGGACACAGGAACAGTAATTTTAAAATTATCTCTTTTTATTAGTTTTATATCATCCGTTTTTAAAATAATTTTATTAAGATTTATATCACACCAATATGACCTTTTCCCCGATTTTTTGTGTAATGCTAAAGGGAGTTTAATTCCATTGCCATCGCTTTTAGTTATTGCTTGTGCTGGATATAAGTCGATATCAAAGATTTCTTTATCAAATTTTATCGTATCTTTTGTATCTCTCAGAAACTGATAGACTTCCTCAGAAGGTATGGGTTCATCGAAAAAAAGCCAAATATGAACTCCCCTGTTTCCGCTAAACTCAAAATAGTGTGGATATTCAGATAGCTTGCTATCAAATTGCTCAAGCATCTCTGATATTCCATTCTTATGAGCTTCGAAAGCCTCAAAACCTGTATTAAATTTGGAACATTCAGCTTTTAGAACGTCAATATCCCAAGAACAGAAAAGGCAGGTATTTTGGTAGGTAGTGTAGGCGGCAATAGTAACTGTGCCTTGTAAATGTTGTTGAATTAGTTCGTCGGTTACCGCTGCATTTTGCTTCCAGTAACTTTTTCCATCAGGTGATTGCAGTATATAGCGCTTATCGCCATTCTGGAAAAATATTTCCTTTTTTAATGATAATTTTTGCTCCATGTTAGTTTTACTTTCATTTTTTGATATTTATTGTTCATTGCTATAATCTCCTTCTAATTATATTAGGTGGTTAGTGCACCGGATGTTCTCCAATCTGCACATAAAATTCTTTTAAAGATTTATTTCATTTATAACCCTCCTTTTCCTATAATATTTCTTGTTATATTCTCGGCGACAGGGCTTACACATGTAATTTTTCCTGTCTTCAGTATTAAAAAATTTATAACATTTTGTGCAGCGATTATTATACATCTACCTTTCCTCCTAAACAGTTCATTTAAAACGACTTTAGGTCGAATAAAACCCCGATAACTGTAACCAGGGCTTATTCGATCAAAAAATGAGGATTTATGATAATCCATATTAAAGTATAGACTATTACTATCGGTTTGTCAAGGCATATTCAAGTTTTTTTATTTTTCACATTACACATATTTTTTGATGTGTGCCCATTTCTTTTTTTTTCTATTAAATCCTCCATTTTATTCCCTAATTCCTTGACCAATTATTTTCATCTATTGAAAGAATAGCATTGGTAATATTTTCCGTTTCCATTTCATCCGCTGTCACATGGAGATTTTCTTTCGATAAGATAAATTCGTTTAGGTCTGCAATGAGGAAGTAATTCCTCCTGCCATTCAGCTTATAAAACGGTATTTTATTCTGGCTCGTATATCCATACAGGGTATCCACTGGCAACCTGAGATATTCTGCGGCTTCATCCATTGATAAAAATGGGGCAGCCTGTTTTTTGACGAATAATTCAATATTGTCTAATCGTCTCAGAACTTCTTCCTGAAATTCTGTTTGTTTTTCTTCTTCTTTTTTCAATTATTTTTTCCTTAAAAAAAATTTATAATTACAAATAACATCTCTAATTCCAAACCCGTGGTTTTTGAATTAAACACTAATTTAATAATAAATTTTTGATATAATAGTTTTGGTCATCGAAAATTCATCGAAGGATTATCGAAAATACAATAGTAGGTGTTAACGATGGATAATAGTGAAAATAGCAATGTTTTAGTGGTTACAAATATGGGGGGAGAATCATTTTAAAGGCTTTAATCTATAACGCGAAGAATTACTTTTATTGTCAATATATTGGGTTCGAAATTCCTTATACATGTCATTTTGTTTTAATATTTCTCCAGGAATGAAATTAGTATAGTCTGTATACTTATTGCTTTTTCCCTTACACAATTTATTAATACTACTTTTACTTAAAAAGCTGTTTCCATTTTGATAATTCTCAAAGAATACTTTTATTAGCACCGCAGCTTTATTACTAAAAATGTATTCTCTGTTTTCAACTTTTATTTTACATTCTATTATGTTCTTTTTTCCATCTGTAATCTCATCAATCTCATCCATATATTTATATACAAGATTATTCGTTATTTGAGACGGTCCTCCAGCAGTGCTATTTAGCGCCATGTCAATAATATTTTTACGGAGAGATATGTTTTGGGGATCAGATGTAATTTTTTCATATGTTTTCCCCACATCATATCTTTTTTGTAAAGTTAAATTTATAGAATTCCTATTTGATAATTTATAAAATGTATATAATAGACGTTCTTCATTATTATATAAAACATTAATTGAGATATCATTTGAATTGCTTATTATATTGCTGATAAAATAATTTTTCTCTATACTAATGATTAATAATGAATAATCTTCTAACTTTTCAGAAATATTTGCTACTCCTGAGTTATTAAAAAGTAAGGTATCTTCAATAACTTTAACTTCAAGCTGAAATTTATGTTTTTCTGGATCAAAAAGAGTTGAATATTCTCCTACTACCGTTGGCAGATAATAATCATTATCTTTTTCAAAAGTATAAAAATATCTGTTAAAAAATATTTTTGGAGGATTTGCTCTAAGTAGCGCACTTTCTTCTAATAGAAGTATTTTTTTAATTAAGCGGCTCATAAATTGTGGGTGTTTGCTGTTGTTAGTTCCAAAAATGTCACTATCTGTCACTAAAACTAAAAAACGCCTGCTTTAACTTCAATAAAAACAGGCGTTGATGTGGGCGATATAGGATTCGAACCTATGACCCCCTGCTTGTAAGGCAGGTGCTCTAAACCAGCTGAGCTAATCGCCCTTATTATTTTTTAGTATCTGAATCTTTTATTAGAATAGCCGCAGGAAAAACAATAAGGTAAGCAAATACTAAAATAATAGGAGCTAACGTTAATGACACAAAACCATAAACCGGTGGTTGTGCCATTAATATGTAACCAATTATCAACAGAGCGATTCCACTAAGAAAGAGATAGATATTTTTCTTTCCTAAATGAATCCCTCGAATAACTTCTTCTGTTTTTGTTTTTTTTGCCATCTATTTTACCAGATATTTAATCTTTGTTTTCATTTTTATTTTAATTTTTAAAGAATGAATCATATTACTCTCCCATTTTTTATAAACGGTTGAAATATGATCTTCCTTAATGGAAAACTAAATATACAACCGCCTGTTATTACAATCAAATAATTTTGGTTAATCAGAAAATGATACATCCGTAAGTTTAAAATATTTTTTTCTTTCCACTGTGATTTATATCAAATAATAATTGCAATATTGCCATAATTAATCTATTTTTTATTATACTCAATAACCAAGTTTAACTTATGGTATAACTAAATGATCACCAAGGCTCAACGAATTCGTCTCGGACTATTTATTACGGCATCAACAGTGTTATTTATAATCATCATCATTGCTGTTGCTGCGAATCAGTTATTCAAAGACAAAGATATATACTATATTTCTTACCAAAATATTTCCGTTAATGGATTGGATCGTGGAAGTTCGGTAAAATATCTTGGAATAAAGGTTGGTTCTATTGAAAATATTCAAATCGATCCAAACGATATTACCCGCGTTATAATCACCATCGCCGTTAAGGAAGGTACACCTATAAAAAAAGATGTATATGCTGATATTTCGACTATTGGAATTACCGGTATTAAATTGATTGAATTGCGCGGCGGCACCAATGAAGCCGAGACATGTGAGCCGGGTTTTTCCATACAGGCGGGAACATCACTTACCGAAGAAATTACAGGTAAAGCTGAAATAATTGGTGATAAGATAGAACTATTACTAAATAATCTAATTAAAATCAGTTCCGGATTAAACAAAGATCAGATATCTGTGTTAATTGAGCAGACTTCTGAAACAGTTACATCCATTAACTCTATTCTCTCAGCAAACAAAAACGGAATTAGTGAATCTTTAAAGAATATTGATGAGATTACCTCCAATTTAGCTACAGCTACCCTATCAACAAAAAAAATTGTTAATGAGATTGAATCAATTGTTGTATCAGATACTATCCGTGCGGCTATTGGTAATATTGCTAAAATATCAGATAAACTTAACAAAGCAAACATTTATCAATTGGTGGGGAAGTTAAATGAAGCTGTTGAAAGGATAAATGATGTATTGATGCAGATCGATGGAATTATAAAGAACAAAAAAGATAATATTATTAATTCTATAGATCAGTTAGAAGCAACCATCGAAGCATTAAATAGCGCCGCTCAAAGAATTGAAGAAGATCCGTCGATTCTGATAGGCGGATCCAATCCAAAGAATCCTCCTGATGACAACCTGGAGTAAAAATGAAAGTTATTATTAAAAAACTTATTGGTTTATCTTTATTGACCCTCTTTATATCTTGTTCACAAGAACAAATTGTTCCAAAATATTATGTGTTAGAACCGATTCGGGAAATACAGAAAGTCAATAGTGAAAAAATACCGGTAAATATTATCATTAAAACCTTTTCAGTACCCGGAATTTATAATCAAAAAAGAATTGTTTTACGCCGTAACAGTAATGAACTGCAATACTATTTCTACCACATGTGGGCAGAGAAGCCCTCGGTTGCCATACGATACTTTATTAAAGCCTACTGTGAGAATGCCACTGCTTTCAAATCATGCAATTTAAATTCTTATATACAAAAACCAGATTATTTTATAACGGGAAGCATTGATTTAATTGAACGTAGAAAAATGGATGACCAGGAGTTTATTGCATTAAAAATGAATGTGGAATTAGTTGATTTTGCCAATAGTGAAATTGTGGTTACTCATAATATCCACCGGGAAGAAGCGATAAGCGATGGAACGGGTATGAACGTTTTTGCCCAAAAGATTAGTAAAATACTAACAGAAGAGATGAATTCTTTTTTACAGAAAACAGAGACTTATTTTAAACAACAAGAGCGCTAATGGAAACATATATCCTACCTGACGACCTTACTTTTCAAACAGCCCGTCAATTTTATGATGACCTTTTTCTGCTATTAAATAATAAAAATATAATCAATATCACCATAGATTTCGCGAATGTAAAAATAATAGATTCTGCCGGTGTTACGGTAATTTTAATGATAAAAAAATATGCCGAAGATAACAACATTACACTGAATATGTCACATCAGACATCGGAAGTTCAACGAACGATTGATTTATTCAAATTTGATAATATTCAAGATGAGAGTGAAGTAGAAACCATTTCTTTCTTTGAAACAATTGGTAATACAGTTTATTATCTTTATCGCCATTTTATAGAATTTTCTCTTTTATTCTACCGTGTTTCATCCTGGAGCATGTTTGCTATTGTAAAAAAAAGGCTTAGGCGGCATGGCGAAGTTTTGCGTCAGTCTCTGGAGATAGGTGTTTCCGCTCTACCAATAATTGCTTTAATTTCATTTTTAGTGGGCTTTATCCTCGCTCTTCAATCGGCGGCACAGCTGCGTCAATTTGGCGCTGATATTTATGTTGTGGATCTGGTTGTTATTTCCATGGTGAGTGAGATGGGCCCTTTAATGACGGCCATACTGGTTGCCGGCCGTTCCGGTTCGGCTATTGCTGCTGAGATTTCCAGTATGGTTATATCCGAAGAAACCGATGCGCTGAAAGTTATGGGCATTGAACCGATTCCTTATCTGATTGTGCCGAAAGTATATGCTATTACGCTTGTTATGCCCATGTTAACGATCTTCTCAATGGTAATTGGTATCTTGGGTGGATTACTGATAACCGTTACCTACCTTGATATCAGTATTCTTCAATTTTTTAATGAGGCGTTAGAGGCGGCTTATATTAAGGATATTATGGTAGGTATTACTAAAAGTATTGTTTTTGCTTTATTGATTGTAATAACGGGTTCTTATTTTGGATTTCATGCCAAAGGAGGGTCAGTCGGTATTGGTAAAGCGGCGACTTCATCGGTTGTGGCGTCTATTTTTTTAGTGATTGTAGCCGATAGCATACTCGGATTAATTTTCTATTTTCCTAATTGATAAAGGGGATTTGTTGTTTAATTTGGATTTGATAAAAAAAATATTAATAAATTTTATGTAATAAATGAGGTTATTAATAGTTTACACATCTGGCAATAGTGCTTGTGAGGTGTATAGGAAACCTCGAAAACACTACTATAACCGCTTTAGCGGTTTCCTGAAAATGATAAAAACAACAATAAATTAGTTAACCTGATGTTGCTGCCGTTCCTCAGGTGACTATATGTACTGCTAGCTAGATTTATTGATTATTATCTTGACTAAAATATATTAATACACTAAATTTAGTAATGTAAATAAATTTATATATTTTTATAAGGAGTACTAATTTTGGTAAATGAAGTATTCTCTAATCCGTTCAAACCAGGTGCAGGTCATAAACCCCCATATCTTGCAGGTAGAATTGAAGAGACGAATGAATTTAAAAAATTAATTAAACAAAAAATCATTTTAGAAAACATGGTTCTTACAGGTCTTCGAGGTTCAGGTAAAACAGTTTTATTAGATACTTTTAAACCCCTTGCTATTCAAAAAGGTTGGCTTTGGGTTGGAACTGATCTTTCGGAGTCCGCTAGTGTAAATGAGCAAACACTTGCTCTTCGTCTTCTTACTGATCTTTCAATTGTTACTTCAAATATTGTAATTGGAAAAAAGGAACAACAAAAACTTGGTTTTGCTCCAGAAAAAATAATTATTGAACAGAAACTAAATTACCTCACTTTGACTGAAATGTATAATAAATTCCCAGGCTTGGTCTCTGATAAAATCAAGGGAATACTTGAATTTGTTTGGTCATGCTTAAAAGATTATGATGTTAAAGGTATTATTTTTGCATATGATGAGGCACAAGCCTTATCTGATCATGCTCAGAAAGAACAATATCCCCTTGCATTGATATTAGATGTTTTTCAATCGATTCAGAAAAAAGATATTCCATTCATGCTAGTTTTAACGGGCCTTCCAACTTTGTTTCCAAAATTAGTTGAGGCCAGAACTTTTGCAGAACGAATGTTTCGAGTCATTTTTATAGACAGACTTTCAAAATCTGAAAGTCGGGATGCTATTTTAGAACCAATTAATAAAGGTGGTTGTCCTATACACTTTACCAAATCATCAGTCACCCTTGTTGTAAAGGAATCTGACGGTTATCCCTATTTTATTCAATTTATTTGCCGAGAAGTTTACGACGTATTCCTGCAAAAAATCAAAGATAATAAGGAACCAAGTGTGCCAATTGAAGAAATTACACGAAAACTTGACAAAGATTTTTTTGCTGGAAGATGGTCAAGAGCAACAGATCGTCAGCGTCAGCTTTTATGCATTATTGCCCATCTTAAAAATAATGATACAGAATTTTCTGTTCAAGAAATTGTATTTGAATCAAAAGAGCGTTTAAACAATCCTTTTAGTAACAGCCACATAAGCCAAATGCTTGCTACTTTAACAAATGCAGGTTTAATTTACAAGAATAGGCATGGTAAATATTCATTTGCAGTACCACTTTTAGGCCGTTTTATTTTACGTCAGGAACAAGAAGTTTTTTCAAACGGTCTCGACTAAAAATGATATATTTATAGATAGTGGATGATAACAACTAATTTATCCGTCACTTAGGTGTGTTAATTCAAACATTAATCACTCGAAATTCTTTCATTCAAAACACTCAATCCATTTATGTTGCTTGTGATAAAAGGGCTCAATGTAAGATCAACTTAATAGAACAAAAAACTATAGTTAAAATATAATTATGAAAAAAACCATTATTAAAGTCAGACAATTGGTAAGTGGTTACGGGGATCGGATTATTATCGACAATATCGATCTTACTATTTACGAAGGTGATATTACCATTATCCTCGGCGGCAGTGGCGGTGGAAAAACAACGTTACTAAAAAATCTTATTGCATTGCTAAAACCCATGTCCGGCAGTATTGAAATTTTTGGAGCAGATATTTATGATAACCATGAAGATAATAACCAAAATGGGAAAAAAGATATTGGTGTCCTTTTCCAGAATGGGGCCTTATTAAATTCACTCACAGTAGGTGAGAATATTGCCATACCCCTGGAACAACATACCGATTTTAACAAAGAAATCATTAAGAAAATTGTCTCTCTTAAATTGCATCTCGTTAACCTGCCTAACTCTTCACATTATTTCCCTTCCGAGCTCTCCGGTGGTATGAGAAAAAGAGTATCTCTTGCCAGGGCGATTGCATTGGACCCTGTACTTCTTTTCGCTGATGAACCGAGCGCCGGTCTGGACCCTCTATCGTCAAAATCTTTAGATAAGCTGTTTTTATCCTTAAAGGATAAATTAGGAATGTCTATGGTGATCGTAAGCCATGAGGTAGACAGTATTAAAAGAATAGCCGATCAAATAATATATTTGAAAGATGGCGGCATATTATTTGCAGGGACATTAAATGAAGCCTTGTCCAGTGATATTGAAGAAGTGAGTAATTTTTTTATATAAAATCTAACCAAAACGTATCATTTCTCTAAAAACGGTTTTGGCTCCGGTCTATTCAAGTCAAGTGTAACTTACATATTGTGAATAATACCATGTTCGCAAAGAAGCGCCACATATTTATTTGTTTATTACTTCTTTTTTCTCCGATGGTTGTTTTAGCGCAAATTGACAGCCTAAGCAGTTTATGGGCAGAATTTGCTGAAAATGATCCGGAACTTCTTGAAATAATTCAAAAATTATATGAAAATCCTGTTAATATCAATCATGCCGATTTTAACAAATTTTCAGAAATCCCATTTATATCCGATACGCAAATTGACAGTATTTTATCAATCAGAAAAAGAATCGGTGGTTTTTCAACAAAAAGACAGCTACGCCCTGTTTTAGGAGGAAAACTCTACGACCAGCTAAAGCCCTTTTTTACAACATCTTCAAAGGTTAAGTATAGCGGATATCTTGCTCATAGGAACTACAAAATGCTGGCGGAACGAAGTGAATGGGAAGGGAACCTTTGGTACGATTATAATAAATTATATTATCAATTTAATAAGGATTTATCCTTTGGAATCATTACTCAAAAGGACGCCGGAGAGACAAGTTTTTTCGACTATGCCAGTGGTTTTGTAGAATATAATAAAACTGATTGGAGAATAATAGCCGGAAAGTACTATCTGAAATTTGGCGAAGGACTTACTTTTTCCAACCCCTTTGGATCACATAAAAGCGCGCTCACTGTGAATCCTTTACGCCCGGGAAGCGATAATGGATATTCAAGTTTAAGCTCATCGGAGAACAACGGTCAATTTGGCCTTTATTTTTCCTATAACCATTTCAGCAGAACTAATTTGCATTTTTTTTATGCCAATAATTTAAGAGACGCCCGTTTCAGTTCGCTAAATCAGGATATTATTAGTATTAATTACAGCGGTTATCATCGTTCTGAAACCGAGAATGCCGGTAAAGAGAAGATTGGAGAAACTCTTTACGGATTAGCGTTCATTTATTCAATAAATCCTAATATTAAATTAGGAGGATTGGCGGCAAGTTATCAATATTTACCGTCAATAGAATATAATGCTGAGAATGTAGGTTTAAACGATTTTCGCCGGCAATATTATAAATTTTCCGGTTCATCTCTAAAACAGTATAGCCTGTTTTATAAGATGAATTATAGAACCATTAGCCTTAGCGGTGAATATTCCACCTCTGATAATGGCGCGCCCGGATTATCTCAAACCATATTTTTTCAGTTAAAAAAAGTAAAATTCGGCGTAAAATATTGGCGGGTAAATGCCGATTTCCAATCCCCTTCCGGAAGAATATTTGATGATTCCGACCCATTCCCGAAAGCTGAGGAAGGATTATATACAGGAATTAGTTACACACCTTTCAATAAATTAACTTTTAATTTATACCATCTCTATAAAAAAGATTTATGGCGCAGCTATTTTTACATCTTTCCGGGTGATTATTCAGAATGGCTTTTCCAGGGTGAATACCAAATGAACCCATTGTTATTGACCTTTAGATTTAAACAAAACGTACATAATGATTACATTTTCAATTTAGCGGGAGGATATAGTGAGCAGAAGATTGATAAAAATGAATTCAGAGTTCAGTTACAGATAAAACCGGTTGCAAAACTAAGGATGATAAGCCGCTGGCAATATGTAAATGTCGATTATTATGAAGAATCGGGTTCTTTGATTTTTCAGGATTTCAGATATAAGTTAAACAGAAACTTTACAGTAAATACAAGGATTACATTTTTCAGGACATCTTCATGGATCAGCCGAATTTATGAATATGAGAGCGATCTGCCGGGCGCCTTTGCCAATTATCCTTTATACGGACAGGGAAGAAAATGGTATTTTATGGTGAGATGGACGCCTTTTCGGCCGATATTATTTTATCTTAAATATCGCTATTTGCATTTTGAAAACAGACAATTGGGAGACATATCTTTTAGGGAAAATGCTTTATTGAAAAGAGAGTTAAGATTTCAGCTTACCGTAAAATTTTAAACAAATTAAAACAATAATTTTAGCCATAAGAATCGACTATGACCGATATGGTTACCGATATTTTGTTTGGATATATTTTACAAACTGTCATTTCCCGGCCAGTCAGGAAATGACAGTTATTATTGTGTTATTCAACCTTTTATAAAACGAAGAATCATAAGATTAGTGATAGAATTATTTTATACAGTTGACAAATGGCACTATTTGATAAATATCATTTTCTTTACGTCCTGTAATTCTCCCGCTTCAATACGATACATATAAACGCCTGAGGCCATTCCTTTAGCATTGAATTCAATCTCATGCAAACCGGATTCCATATGCTTATTAATCAATGTTTTTACAAGCTGACCAATACTGTTATAGACTTCAATCTTTACATTGACTGCATTTGGAAGAGAGAATTCTACCCGGGTGACGGGATTAAAGGGATTGGGATAATTATTAACTACAAATTCAGATGTAATTGATTCTGCTCCTTCCGGAATAGTATATTCAATGTCCATTCGATCTAATCTTGAAGCGGCTGATAATGCTAAGGGGTGCTCAGGGTAAGAAGTTATTAACTCTTTTAAGCATTCTGCCGCCTTTTCTTTTTCATTAAGAAAATCACCAAGAACCACACCTTTTCCATATAGCGCACGCATCCTAATCTCTTCAAATGAGCATTCAACTAAGACTTCATCATACATCTGAACAGCTTTTTCATATTCATCATTTCTAACATTGAGTGAAGCCAATAACATTTTAGAATTGAATTTTATTTCACCCTCGTATTTCTTATCATTAATCAAAAAATTTAGATATTCAACTGCCTCATTTGCCTGTTTCAGATATTTATAACAGCGTACAATATACGGCAATGATCTATTAGATAACATGAGATCAAAATTATCGGCTACAATGCTTTTAAACTTTTCAATTACAGTTTGATAAACCGTTATATTTTCCTGAACAGAAGATTTATCAATTCTTTTCTCTTCTCTTAAATTTCTGAAAAGTGCTTTTGCATCGTTAAAAATGCTTTCCATTGTTTCGATAACAGGCACATCTTCATCTAAAACAATTACTTTTGGGAATCCCTCCCAACAAGGCTCATTATTAATTGTGACATCACCATAGGTGCTGCCGGTAATAATACAACATTCTGCATAAACTTCGCAAGCGGTTGACGTTGCAGCCCAGATATCGTAACTGTTATCTTCAAATTCGATTTCACACAAATCGGCGTCTGAATATCCGGAAACCTGAACAGCATAAGTTTTATTAGATATAAAGTCAATGTTGTAAGGTTGAACTTCTTCCAATTTAAAATAAGTGTAGTTATGCCCATAAACACCATATCTTGAGTCTTCTACGGTATTAAGGTGAATAATATTGATATCGCTGTTATTAATATCCAGTGCATATCTGTCATCGTGATCAGCATTAATAAGATCAAATTCATGATCATCACCGTAGTCACATTCAATCCTTTCGCCAGTCTCAACATTATATATTTTATTGCCAATACCGGAATTAATATCAAGTATTTCACCAATAGTTAAGTTTTTTATTTCACAATCATCCACATTCTGAAGCGTTACTTCACCGGTAATTGTCGTATTAGATCTATTTTCACCTTCAATTGTTATATTATCTTTTGAAATAGTAGGAGATTCATTATAGTTACCAGAATTGAGATGAATATCCCAACCAGATGAAGACCAGTTAACTACGCTCTGTATAGTAGCTGATGAAGGGAAAAATCCTTTGTAATAAGAACCTGATTTTACAAAAATCTTATCATCTGTAACTGTCCCATTATTAATTATTATACCGCTACCGGAACATTTAATTGTATAACTATTAAGATTTACAGATGCAGATGATTTAATATTAAGTGTTATATCAGAGGGAACAGTTACATTACCAGTGAGGGTATTTGAATCCCAATCTTCATCGGAAGAAAGTGTACCGGATGAAGTTTGTAGATATGTCAGATTTAAAACACCTGAATAATTATCACTTATTTGTGGATGCATTGCAGGTTGATAAGATGTTGTTCTTGGTGCAGCGTAGCTATGTAATTCTTCAGCAGTAACTTTAGAGTCACTATTGCTATCAGCTGTTTTTGAGTCTAAACCTTCGCAAAGATATGCTGTAAACACACTATGCCCATTAGGCCCACCACAATAGGAGGCTTCATCAGCTCTGCATGACGCAGAAATAACCCCTTTATCTATTGTATTAGAAAAATAACCTGCATGACAAATATCTAAAAATACACCATATTGATTATTACTACTACCCATATCCGATTTTAATTCTGAAGGTGTATATATACTTAGCTCATAAGTAACTAATCCTTCGTCTTCTACGCCATGTCCGGAATCAAAAAAAATATTTGTATTATTAGAGCTTGCTGCTGGAAGAGCTTGTACAGCATTTCTTATAACACTCTCTGTAGCATCAGAACTTAATTTGAGATTCATATTACTATAAATCCAATTATGATCATCATATAATAAGTCTCGCATTTCTTCAGCATCCCATTCACAATCATCAGGCAAATCATTTGCGGTACCGATATAATCAGAAATGCCGACAAACACGCCATTATAAGTATGCGCATAAGCGCTAAATGTTAAGAGCAACATCCACACTACTAAAAGTGTTACTTTTTTTATTTTCATTACCTTATTCTCCTATTGAATATTTATTACCGCAATGTTAAAGTTAGTAACAATGTGTATTTTGGCTATAATTTGGTTTTTCTATATTAGGGTTTTTTCTTATTTGTAGAGCCTGGAGTCTGGATAGACTCAAATAATCCAAATATTTTAACTCCTGAACCATATTTTTCAAAGTACCGTGATATGCTGTATCCATCTTTTGAGTAACCAACGACAGATTTACCGGCAAAACTGAGCACTTTTTCTGACTTTGATGGATTACCATAACGTAAAATGTCTATATCTGCTTCAGATAAGTTTTGTGTAGATAATGCAAAAAAACCACCTTTTAATAAATTGGCTAACCCGCTTAAAACAATTAATTTTTTGCCGAATAGCTCATTTATATTTTTTGTTGCTGCAATAAGCAGATAGTCGCCCGGCTTTATCACAATACCCCCTTTTTTTTGAATTGAATCTGGAAGCATATTTATTGTCTTGACATGGGATAAACGGAAGCGCGCGAGTGTAAGCGCTTTATCTGTTGGATTGAAAACTTCCAACCAATTTGTATTTGGTGCTACATTATTTAAACATACTTCAGAGAAAATAAGACCATTTTTAATTATACCATCTGTTTCGTTTTGTGCATAAACGATGTGAGATAATAGAATTATAATAGCTAAAATTCTTGTTTTAAAATACATCATAATCCTCCATTAAATTGTTTTAAATGCTTTACACGTTTTTTATTGCCAAAATACAATAACTCCTCTTTGTTGCAAAATCGGTATGTATTCATTAATTGATTGCTCACTTAACGGATTGCCAGATAAAGAAACATAACTACCACTGATAGTTCCGAAATCTATATTATTAACCAAAGGTGAAATATCTATAATACTATTATTTTTTAGTTTTACCCCAACAAGATTTGGTAAATTTGACAAAGCGGAAATATCTGAAATATTATTTTTATCAAGATAAATAAATTCTAAATCAGTTAAGTTCGTCAAGGCGGAAATGTCTGATATATTATTTCTTTTTAAATAAATCCTTTGTAAATGTGTAAAATTTTGTAATTGTGATATATCGCTAATATTACATTCAGGAGCCCATAAGTATTTTAAATGAATTGAATTCGAAATAATTGATAAATCAAAAGTTGGAACTTCAAGCAGCCAAATTTCTTCCAGCTGGACAAAATTTTCCAATACGCTGACATCGGTAATAGGATTTGCGATAAGTTTTAGATATTTTAATTTTTTTAAATTATTTAAACAAGATATATCTCTGATATTATTTACACTTAAATCCAAATATTCCAATTGTGTAAGATTCTGTAAGGGACAGATGTCCGAAATCTTTTCATTTTGGTCTAAATCCAATCTTTTTAAATTAACTAGCTTTTCTAAAGGTAATAACTCGGTTACTTCATGTCTTGATAAGTCTAACCAAGATAGGTTTACACATTTATTTACCCCATTCAATGAAGTAATTTTCTTAATAAAGCCTTTATTTCCTAATAGTGTATCTATCACTAGCAAGTCAAAATCAGCTATATTTCCAGTCGGTTGATTTAACGACAACCTTATATAGCTTTCCAAAGCGGGATCATCAAATATGATCTCACCGCTTCTATTTTTGACATCTATAATAAACCTAGTTCTTTCGGAAATGATATGCAACGAATCCAACGATGTGTTTGCCGGGCCACCTTCTACATAAAACAGAAATTTATAAATACCGGCTTTAGTAAAACAAACATCAGGGTATGGATTTTGGGGATCTGAACAAATGAAGATTTTTTCCGGATTATTTTCATCCTGTATCCATTTATGTAAAATAATTGAAGTAGTATCGGTGATCTGAGAATCCGTTATTAATTGCAGATAGCTGCCAACTTTGCTTTCTATACTGTATTCAATTTCTGTTTCTTCTATTGGTGATAAGCAGTCTTTATTTTTTTTACACGTGCAAAATATTAACAAAAGGGTTAATATATTTAATAGTATATATTTCTTTATCATCACAACTCCACTTTTCCCTTCCAAGTGATTATATTATATGATAATGACCCCACATAAATAAAGGAGAAAATATACTGTCATCCAAACCAATAGTTAAAATAAAATAAGGTTTGATAATGTATTAATAAAAGAGCGGTTATGGCATAATTGATACGTGGGGGTACAACAGTACACTAATCCATTTAAAAATAGAGATTTAATAGCCGGTGATGATAATAATAAATTACGGAATATTTTCATTGTAATATAATCCGTTATTATTCTAAGCACATCAAATGTAATAATAAAATCCACAAATGCAACTATATTTTTCAATCAACGGTTATTTTTACTTAATTTAAATGGTATATTATTAGTATTTTAAAATAATAAGTACCCTGTTTATGTAATTTATTTTGCACTTAAAGACGGATATAATTAAGTTCAGTTTTTTAACAATACTATTAATAGCAGATGGTTTGAAATTTTTTATAAAATATAAATGCAAAGGAGATTATTATGTGTATGATAGAAGATGTATACGCGCGCGAAATTTTGGATTCCAGAGGGAATCCTACAATAGAAGTTGAAGTTTTATTAGAAGACGGTTCTTTTGGCAGGGCGGCAGTCCCTTCCGGCGCTTCTACCGGAGAAGCTGAAGCGGTTGAACTGCGTGACGGCGACAAATCACGTTATCTTGGAAAAGGTGTTTTAAAAGCGGTTCAAAATGTAAATGAAATCATTACTGATGAAATTATCGGATTAGACGCCAGCGAACAAACGTATCTTGATGAGACGCTAATTGCTCTTGACGGTACGAAAAATAAAAGTAAATTGGGCGCCAATGCGCTTCTCGGCGTTTCCATGGCGGCGGCCAAAGCAGCGGCGGAGTGTGTCGGCTTACCGCTTTATCAATATCTTGGCGGTGTAAATGCCAAAATTTTGCCGGTTCCCATGATGAATGTTCTTAATGGTGGTGAACATGCTGATAATAACGTTGATATTCAGGAATTTATGATTTTCCCTGCCGGCGCTGAGAAATTTAGTGAAGCGTTAAGAATGGGTGCGGAAGTTTTTCATAATTTAAAAAGCGTATTAAAGGGTAAAGGCTACAATACAGCCGTTGGCGATGAAGGAGGGTTTGCTCCGAATCTGAAATCGAACGAAGAAGCTGTTGAGTTGATTATTAAAGGTATAGAGAAGGCCGGTTACAAAGCCGGTGAAGATATCTTTATCTGTCTCGATCCGGCCAGCAGTGAGTTTTATGATAAAAAAACCAAAACTTATAATCTCGCTTCCGAAGGTAAAAAACTTGATTCTGATCAGATGATCACCTTTTACGAAGAGTGGGTAAAAAAATATCCCATCGTTTCTATCGAAGACGGTTTGGCAGAGAATGATTGGGAAGGTTGGGCAATGATGACGGAGCGTCTTGGCTCTAAAATTCAGATTGTCGGGGATGACCTGTTTGTAACCAATACTGAATTTTTAAAGCGCGGTATTGATGAAGGTATTGCGAACTCTATTCTGATTAAATTAAACCAAATCGGGACGATTACTGAAACATTAGACGCCATTCGAATGGCTCATAATGCAGGCTATACCGCTGTTGTTTCTCACCGCTCAGGCGAAACGGAAGATGCAACTATTGCCGATCTTGTTGTGGCAACCAATGCGGGTCAGATTAAAACAGGTTCTACTTCACGCAGTGACCGTATTGCAAAATACAATCAATTGCTTAGAATCGAAGACATGCTTGATGACAGTGCTATTTTTATGGGTAAAGGCGCTCTTAAAAAATAAATTTAT